>JBKCTS010000419.1:0-23961 GCA_046318695.1 Acidovorax sp. | reverse complement strand
CGGTCTATGTGTTCACCGCCATCAAGGGTTTGCAGGTGGTGATTGACGGCCCTGTGGGCTGCGAAAACCTGCCCGTGACTTCGGTGCTGCATTACACCGACGCGCTGCCACCCCACGAGTTGCCGATTGTGGTGACGGGCCTGGCCGAAGAGCAGCTCGGTCGCGAAGGCACCGAAGGGGCGATGAAGCGCGCACACGCCACACTCGACCCCGAACTGCCTGCCGTGGTGGTGACTGGTTCGATTGCCGAAATGATTGGTGGCGGCGTGACGCCTGAGGGCACCAACATTGCCCGCTTTTTGCCGCGCACCATCGACGAAGACCAATGGCAGTGCGCCAACCGTGCCATGTATTGGCTCTGGAGCGAATACGGCCTGCGCAAAGTTCCGACCCGCAAACCGTTTGAAGACCGTCCGGTCGGAGAAAAGCCCCGGGTCAACATCATTGGCCCTTGCTACGGCACCTTCAACAGCGCCAGTGACCTTGCCGAAATCCGGCGGTTGGTGCAAGGCATTGGGGCCGAGGTCAACATGGTCTTCCCGCTGGGCAGCCACCTGGCCGATGTGTCGCGTCTGGTCGAGGCCGATGTGAACATTTGCATGTACCGCGAGTTTGGCCGCATGCTGTGCGAAGCGCTGGAGCGCCCTTATCTGCAAGCGCCCATTGGCCTGCACAGCACCACCAACTTTTTGCGCAAGCTCGGCGAGCTGCTCCACCTGGACCCCGAGCCTTTCATTGAGCGCGAAAAGCACACCACCTTGAAGCCCATGTGGGACCTGTGGCGCTCGGTCACGCAAGACTTTTTTGCCACCGCCAGCTTTGCCGTGGTGGCTGGCGAAACCTATTGTCGCGGCCTGAAAAATTTTCTCGAGAACGAAATGGGCTTGCCCTGCCGTTTCAGCGTGTCGCGTACGGCCGGCAACAAGACCGACAACGCCGCGGTGCGCGAACTGGTCAAGAACCAGACCCCGCTGATCATGTTTGGCAGTTACAACGAGCGCATGTACCTCAGCGAGATCTCGGGCGGCAGCCCGATGCGCGCGGCTTTCATTCCCGCGTCCTTTCCGGGGGCCATCATCCGCCGCCACACGGGCACGCCCTTCATGGGCTACAGCGGGGCAAGCTATGTGATTCAGGAAGTGTGCAACGCGCTGTTTGATGCGCTGTTCCACATCCTGCCCCTGGCCACCGAGATGGACAAAGTGGAAGCCACCCAGGCGCGTGGCATGACGCCGCCCAACGCCAGCTGGCAAGACCAGGCTCAGCAACGCCTGCGCGATGTGGTGCAAAGCCAGCCGGTGCTGGTGCAGATTTCTGCAGCCAAGCGCTTGCGCGACCAAGCCGAAAAACTCTCGCAGGCCCAGGGCCACGACGAGGTGACCGAAGCCCATGTGAACGCAGCCAGCCGCGAACTGGGCCTTGGAGTGGCGGCATGAACGCACACGCCGCTTTTCAAAAACGCACAGGCAACGACGTGGTCGATGCCTTGCACAGGATGTCGTGGCCTTTGGCTGCGGATGCCCATCTGCGCGGGCTGTGCGCACCCCGGGTCGCAAGGCCTCGTTAACAGGAGAAAAAAATGTCCACAAAGACATCCATTTCCGGACTCACCGATGAGGAAGCCCAGGAATTTCACCATTACTGGATGCAAGGCGCCGTGGCTTTTACAGCAGTTGCTGTACTGGCCCACATCCTGGTCTGGGCGTGGCGTCCCTGGTTCTGATTCAGAGCCTGCTTTTTTAACCATCGATTGACGGAGTCACTGTCATGCAAAACACAAGCCACTCGAACGGAGACCATTCGCGTGCGGATGAATCTCCTGCTTACTGGTCCATCTTCTTCATCGGTTTCGGATGCCTGTTCGTGCTCGTCTTACTGGCCAAGCTGGTGGGCGTTCATTGGCGTGATCTGTTGCCTGGTGCAGAAGACGCCAAGAGCATGAGTCGGGGCGTGGAAACTGCTGTGTACACCTTCATGTCCCACATCATTTAGGAGATTCACCATGTGGAGAATTTGGCGACTGTACGACCCATTGCGTGCCATGGTGCTGCAGGGTATTTTCTTGTTTGGCCTGGCCGCGATGATTCATCTTATCCTGCTCAGCACCAACAAATTCAACTGGCTCGACGGAGCGAAAAAACCTGTCGCGGCATCGGCGCAAAACTCGCCTTTGCCCACTGCAGTGGCTTCGCCCAGTGCCAGCAAGTCCTGATTCAGGACTTGCCACTCAGATGCTGTCATCGAACCCCGGTTGGGTGCAGCATCTGTTCACCCTTTGAGGCAGGAGGACCAAGTCATGGCCATGCTAAGTTTTGAGAAAAAGTACCGTGTCCGCGGTGGTACCCTGCTGGGTGGCGACTTGTTTGATTTTTGGGTCGGTCCCTTCTACGTCGGCTTCTTCGGCGTGACAACCCTGTTCTTTTCGTTCCTGGGTACAGCCCTCATCTTGTGGGGCGCCTCACAAGGGCCCACCTGGAACATTTGGCAGATCAGCATCGCACCGCCTGATCTGTCTTACGGCCTGCGCTTTGCGCCTCTGATGGAAGGCGGCCTTTGGCAGCTCATCACGGTGTGTGCCATCGGCGCGTTTGGCTCGTGGATGATGCGCGAGGTCGAAATCTGCCGCAAGCTGGGCATGGGCTACCACGTGCCCGTGGCGTTTGGTGTTGCCATCTCGGCCTATGTCACTTTGGTGGTGGTGCGTCCGGTGCTCATGGGCGCTTGGGGCCATGGCTTTCCCTACGGCATCTACAGCCACCTTGACTGGGTGTCCAACGTGGGCTACCAGTACCTGCACTTTCACTACAACCCGGCGCACATGATCGCCGTGAGTTTCTTCTTTGCCAGTGTGTTTGCCTTGTCGCTGCACGGCGGCCTGATTCTCTCGTCCACCAACCCCACACCGGGCACCGCGGTCAAGACCCCCGAACACGAAGACACGTTCTTCCGCGACATCATCGGCTACTCGATCGGCACCTTGGGCATCCACCGCCTGGGCCTTTTCCTGGCGCTGGCGGCGGTGTTGTTCAGCGCCCTGTGCATCGTGCTCAGCGGCCCCTTCTGGAGCCGTGGCTGGCCCGAGTGGTGGAGCTGGTGGCTGAACATGCCGATCTGGTCCCAGTGGCCCGTTTGAGTCGGACTGTCCGCGCTGTCCGAATCGGAAAAATTGAGGAGTACCACAATGGCCGACTATCAAAACCTGTTCACCACGGTGCAAGTCGTGGGACCAGTGCACCACGGGGTGGAACTCGCACACGGCAACAGCCCACGCACCGGGCAGCCACTGATCAACTATTGGGTGGGCAAGCTGGGCAATGCGCAGCTGGGCCCCATCTACTTGGGCGGCCTCGGTCTGGCTTCGCTGATTTGCGGTTTGATCGCTTTCACTTTGATTGGGATGAACATGCTGGCCTCGGTCAATTACGACCCGATCCAGTTTGTGCGTCAGTTGTTTTGGCTCTCGCTGGAGCCGCCACCGCCAAGTTACGGACTGAGCATTCCGCCGCTCAACCAGGGGGGCTGGTTCCTCATCGTGGGCTTGTTCCTCACCGCATCGGTGATGTTCTGGTGGGCCCGCACTTACCGCCGTGCAGTGGCCTTGGGCATGGGCACGCACATCGCGTGGGCCTTCGCTGCGGCCATCTGGTTGTTCTTGGTGCTGGGCTTGTTCCGCCCCATCTTGATGGGATCTTGGGGCGAGGCTGTGCCTTACGGCATCTTCCCGCATTTGGACTGGACGGCGGCCTTTTCGCTGCGCTACGGCAACCTGTTCTACAACCCCTTCCATGCGCTGTCGATCGTCTTCCTCTATGGCTCGGCCCTGCTGTTTGCCATGCACGGCGCGACCATTTTGGCGGTGACCCGCTTTGGTGGTGAGCGTGAGATCGAGCAAATCACCGACCGGGGCACGGCCTCGGAACGTGCGGCCTTGTTTTGGCGCTGGACTATGGGCTTCAACGCCACCATGGAATCGATTCACCGCTGGGCCTGGTGGTTCGCGGTGCTGTGCCCTATCACGGGTGGCATTGGCATCTTGCTGACTGGCACCGTGGTAGACAACTGGTACCTCTGGGCCATCAAGCATGGCGTGGCACCGCCCTACCCTGAAATTTTCCCGGCAATGACGGACCCCGCACTGAGCATTGGAGCGAAGCCATGAGCACGCAGATCCTCAACACATCGGCATGGAGCAGCTGGGCCAAGAGCTTCGGCTTCGCTTGCATTGGCCTGCTGGGTTTGGCGCTGACGGGCTGTGAGCGTCCCAGTCCCGAATCGGTGCAAAGCGGCTACCGGGGCACGGGCATGGCTCAGGTGTACAACGCCCGTTTGCTCGAAGTCAAAACCGAGAAGAACCAGCCACCTGTGGCCATTCCTTCGCCGGGCGCTGATGGCCCCAAGGCCGCGCAGGTCTATAAGAATGTCAAGGTGCTGGGCCACCTGAGCGTGGGCGAGTTCAACCGCCTGATGGTCTCTATGACTAGCTGGGTGGCGCCGCAAGAAGGCTGCGTCTATTGCCATGCCTTGCCCAATTTTGAAGACGACAGCAAGTACACCAAGGTGGTGGCGCGGCGTATGGTCGAGATGACGCAGTACATCAATTCGGACTGGCAGCCCCACGTGGCCCAGACGGGCGTGACCTGCTACACCTGCCACCGAGGCGAGCCTGTACCCAATGCGATTTGGTTCAAATCCAACCCGCAACCCTATGGCTCGAACTTCATGGGTGACAAGGCCGGGCAAAATGAACCCGCCCCTGTCGTCAACTTGTCTTCGCTGCCCAACGACCCATTCACCCCGTTCTTGCTGGGCGACCAAAAGATCCGTGTGAACGGCCCTACGGCCCTGCCTTCCGGCAACAATCAGTCCATCAAGCAGGCCGAGTGGACCTATGGGCTGATGACCCACATGTCCAATTCGCTGGGTGTGAATTGCACCTACTGCCACAACACCCAGTCCTTCCAGAACTGGGAAAACAGCCCGCCGCAACGCACGACCGCCTGGCACGGCATCCGCATGGCGCGCGACCTGAACCTGACCTACATGGAGTCCTTAACCGAAGTCTTCCCGGCACACCGCAAGGGCCCCACGGGAGATGTGGCCAAGCTCAACTGCGCCACCTGCCACCAGGGTGCTTACAAGCCTTTGAATGGCGCTCCCATGGCCAAGGATTTCCCCGAGTTGCTCAAACCCGCTTTGGCTGCAGCCAAAGTGGCGGCCAAGTAGTTCGCAGGCCTTCGCACCTTGGCCGGACGCCCGTCATGGAAGCTATCACCCCAGTTCATGACCCGTTGTCTGGCGTGGTCGTGGTGCTGTTGGCCGACTTCTTGCGCCAGCACCAAGGCTGGGGTTGGCTGCGCCTGGTGGCTGGAGCCACGCCGTACAAAGATGTGCCCGGCCTGACCCTGGTCAAGGTCATGGGCAGTGGTCACGGTGGGGGCTTCAGCCTGCGCCCTAGCGCCACGCATCAGGGCCTGATTTGCACCTTCACCCGCCTCGATCTCGCGCTCAGATTTCTGGACAGCGCGGCCGTGCAGGCCTACCGCAGCCGTGCCCGTGAATGCTGGACGGGTGTGATGGCGGTACAGTCGGCTCGCGGCCACTGGGACAAGCAAGCCTGGCAGGCCTGCAGCGTGCAAGCTCTGGGTCGGCCACAGGGCGAACCATGGGTTGAGGGTGAGCCAGACCCTGCAAGGGTGCAGGGTGAGGGGCCTGTGGCCGTGCTCACACGCGCCAGCATTGTGCCCACCAAAGCCATGGCTTTTTGGCGTTATGCCCCAGCAGCCCAAGCCGACCTGAACCAATCCTCCGGGTGCCTGTTGGCCATGGGCCTGGGTGAGGCCCCATTGGTGCGCCAATGCACTTTCAGTTTGTGGCAAGACACGGCATCCATGCTTCAGTACGCCCACCAGGGTGCACACCAGGTGGCCAGTGCCGCCGCCTACAAACACCAGTTTTTTTCAGAGTCGCTGTTTGTGCGCATGCAGGTGCTGCAGATGGTGGGGGTCTGGAAAGCGCAGCGTTTTCAGTTTCAAAGCCCCTTGCTGCAAAGCGATCAGGCTGCGGTGGACACTACACCTGCTGTCAATCCATCCAATCAAGCGCCCAGTCCGGAGCTCAGCCATGCCTGAGCAGCGCGTGGTTATCGTCGGCGCGGGCATGGGCGGCCTGTGCAGCGCCATCACGCTCGCGCACCAAGGGCTCGATGTCACCGTGGTGGAGGCCTCGGGCGCGCCCGGTGGCAAGGTGCACAGCCGCGAAGTCAACGGCGCACACATCGACAGCGGACCCACCGTGTTCACCATGCGCTGGGTGTTTGACGCCTTGCTGAAAAACGTGGGTACCAGTGTCGAGGCCGAGATGCGCATCACCCCGCTGCAAGTGTTAGCCCGCCACTTCTGGCCCGATGGCAGCCAGCTCGATTTGTCGGCCGACGCCCGCGAGAGCGAAGCAGCCATTGCCGCTTGGTCTGGTGGTGAAGAAGCCCGTCGCTTTAGAGAATTTTGCAAAACCACGCGCCAGCTTTACGCCACGCTCGAGGGACCGATGATCCGCGCCCAGCGCCCCAGCATGGGCGGCTTCATCGGCGACCTGGGCTTCAAAGGCTTGGGCGTACTGGCTCAGCTGGGCCCCATGCGCAGCCTGTGGCAGCAGCTGGGTCACGAGTTGTCTGATCCGCGTCTGCGCCAGCTGTTTGCGCGCTACGCCACGTATTGCGGCTCATCGCCTTGGCAGTCGCCTGCGACGCTCATGCTGATCGCCCAAGTCGAAATGGACGGGGTCTGGTCGGTCGAAGGCGGCATGGTGGGCATGGCACAGGCGCTGGCCCGTGTGGCCCGTCGCCGTGGTGCGGTATTCCGCTACCACAGCGCCTGCCAGCGCATCGAGCAGCGCCAAGGTCGCGTGTGCGGAGTGCATTTGCAGTCGGGCGAGTACTTACCCGCTGACCGTGTCATTTTCAATGGCGACGCCGCCGCCTTGCGACAAGGCTTGCTGGGCGATGACGTGCGCCGTGCCGTGCCACAGGAAGCGCCGCCGCGCTCTTTGTCGGCCCTGACTTGGTCTATGTACACCCCCACAAACAGTTCAGCTCAAGGCGTGACGCTCGACCGGCACAACGTATTTTTTCAAAGAACTTACGCCAGCGAATTTGAAGACGTCTTCGATCGCCAGCGTCTGCCCGAAAACCCTACGGTCTATGTCTGTGCACAAGACCGACCCGCCGATTTACCTGCGGGTCAGGCCGAGCGCCTGTTTTGTTTGGTCAACGCCCCTGCCAACGGTGATGGCAACGCACTCACCGAGGAGGCTATCGAACAATGCCAAACCCGCACCTTTCATCACCTGCGTCAGCTGGGCCTGCACCTGCAACCCACAGTGGGCAACAGCCTGCGCACGACGCCTCAGGAATTTCACAAGCGCTTTCCGGCCAGCGGCGGAGCACTGTACGGGCAGGCGACGCACGGCTGGACCAGCATCTTCAAAAGACCTGGCTCCACCACACCCCTGCAGGGCCTGTATCTGACGGGGGGCAGCGTGCACCCGGGGCCGGGCGTGCCGATGGCGGCGCTGTCCGGGCAGCGGGCGGCCGAGGCGCTGATGGCGAGCCTCGCTTCGACCAGCCGGTTCCCGATGGGGGCTACCTTTGGTGGTACATCGACGCCATGAGCGACGACGGCCAACACGGCATCACCCTCATAGCGTTTGTGGGCAGCGTGTTCTCGCCTTATTACGCCTGGGCGCGTGGGCGCAGCCGGGCCAACCCCGACAACCATTGCGCCCTGAACGTGGCCATTTACAGCGAAGGCCAGGGCCGCTGGGCGATGACCGAGCGCGGCCAGCGCCACTGCGCCCGCAGCGCCAGCCAGTTCACCATCGGCCCGAGCCAGCTCAATTGGGACGGTGATTGTTTGACGATTGACATCGACGAACTGTGTGCGCCCATTCCGCGCCGTCTGCGCGGCCGCGTCAAACTGTGGCCTCAACGTCTGTTTGGGTATTCCACGCCGCTCGATGTGAATGCACGTCACCGCTGGGGACCCTTGGCGCCAACCTCGCGCATCGAGGTGGACCTGAGCGCGCCCGATTTGAAATGGCAAGGTCACGCGTATCTGGATTCCAACGAGGGCGACGAAACGGTAGACCAAGGCTTTCACACCTGGGACTGGTCACGCGCCCGCATGCGCGATGGCAGCACCGTGGTGTTTTATGACATTCAAGCGCCTGGCACCGACGACCGCGTGCTGTCGCTGCGCTTCACACCACAAGGCAAGGTGGAGACTGTCGCCACACCGCCAGTGCAGCACCTGCCCAAGACGGGCTGGCGCATCAATCGCCGCATGCGCAGCGCGCAGGCCGTGCGGGTACACGAACAACTCGAAGACACGCCGTTTTACCAGCGTGCGCTGGTGCAATTTGATTACGCGGGTGAGCCATTGCTCGCCTTCCATGAAACCCTGTCGGTGCCCCGTTTGGTGTCACCGGTGGTTCAAGCCATGCTGCCCTGGCGCATGCCCAGGCGGGCTTGAGATGAACACCCTTGAAAGCACTTTCAAGGCAACCTCATTCTTGGCCATGGTGGCCCTGAATAGCCCTCGTGCGGGCCGTGCACGCCTTCTGCAAGGAGAACACTATGTCTAAATCAGACAAAGTCTGGCCAACGGGACTGACCGAGGCCGAATCGGAAGAGATTCACCGCAATCTCATCCAGGGAACGCAGATTTTCGGCATGATTGCCGCATTCGCCCATCTGCTGGCCTACATCTATTCGCCCTGGCTCAAGTAAGGGAGACGCATCATGATCTATTCGAAAATGTGGTGTGTGGTGAAGCCTTCGGTCGGTATCCCGATATTCATTGCGGCTGTGGCGATTTCGTCTTTCAGCGTGCACTTGGCACTGACGATGAACACAACCTGGGTGAAGGACTTCCTCAACGGCGGTGCCAAAGTAGTGGCGGTTGCGCCTGCTGCGGTGGATGCCACGGTGAAGAAGTAGGGGGTGAAAGCCCGAACGGCCAGACGCGCAAGCGTCTGGTCTTTCTCTTATGACCAAAGCTAAAACTCGATCTTCTGTGGCGCATGTGTTGGCCAGCCTAGGCCCGCGCTTTTTGCCCTTTGCCGAAGCCGCCAGCGATGACTTACCGCTGTCCCGTTTGCTGCGCTTGTCGCTCTTTCAAATTTCTGTTGGCATGGCCATGGTCATGCTGGTGGGCACCCTCAACCGCGTGATGATCGTGGAGCTGCAAGTGCCCGCCACGCTGGTGTCTTTGATGGTGGCCCTGCCTTTGCTTGTTGCGCCGTTGCGGGCGCTGATCGGTTATCGCTCAGACAACCACCGCTCGCAACTGGGCTGGCGGCGTGTGCCCTACATTTGGATGGGCAGCTTGCTGCAGTTCGGTGGTTTTTCCATCATGCCTTTTGCGCTCTTGGTGCTGGCGGGTGCCGGTCAGTCCAGCCAAGCTCCCAGTTGGGTGGGACTGCTGGGGGCCGCAGGGGCATTCGTGCTCGTGGGCATGGGTATGCACACTGTGCAAACCGCAGGCCTAGCCTTGGCCACCGACCTCGCGCCTCCTGAGCGCCAGCCCCAAGTGGTGGGCCTCATGTATGTGATGCAGCTAGTCGGCATGATCGGCAGCGCCTTGATGCTTGGCCATTTGTTGCGCGACTACAGCCCCGGTCAGTTGATCCGCGTGGTGCAAGCTGTGGCCGTGATGACGCTGGTACTCAACGTGATCGCATTATGGAAACAAGAGCCCCGTAGCCGCCTGCGTAAACCCGGAACGCCTGTTGAGCACAGCTTTAGCCAGGCTTGGCAGCTCTTTTGCCAAGGCCCCCACACCGTGCGCCGTTTGCTGGCGGTGGGTTTGGGCACCATGGCCTTCACCATGGAAGATGTATTACTGGAGCCTTATGGTGGCGAGATACTCGGTCTGAGCGTCTCCACCACCACTCTACTTACAGCCACGCTGGCTTTCGGTGGCCTGATCGGTTTTGCTTGGGCGTCGCGTGTGCTCAGCCGGGGCGCAGACGCTTACCGCATGGCCAGTTGGGGAGCATGGGTGGGCGTGCCTGCTTTTGCCGCCGTGATCGGCTCGGCCCCATTGGATTCCCCCGTTTTGTTTGCCTTGGGCATTTTCTTGATTGGCTTGGGGGGCGGTTTGTTTGCCCATGGCACCTTGACGGCCGCCATGCAAATGGCTCCGCCCGAGCACGTGGGTTTGGCCATGGGCGCTTGGGGCGCCGTGCAGGCCACTGCCGCTGGTGTAGGCATGGCTACGGGCGGTTTGGTGCGTGACGGCGTGGCTTGGGTCAGCAGTTCCGTCGTGGCTTACTCGTCGGTCTACTTCGTCGAAATTGTGTTGTTGGTGCTCACCCTGTGGGCCGTCGCCCCGTTGATGCGGCCATGGCGTTCGCTGGCCTCGGCACCGGTTTCGTACCCATAATGCACATCCACCCGACGGTCATTTTCTGAAGCCTATTCACTTTCATTCATTCGAGGAAAAGCCATGGAAATCAAACACATCCTCATCATCATGTTTGTGGTTTTCTGCGTGTTCATTTTGGCCAACTGGTTAAACCGACCCACACCCCAATTTCACAAAAACCCCGAGAAGCCAACGGAATAAGGCGCCCGATCATTTCGGGATGAACCTTCTTGCGCTTAACGCTGTTTTTGCGGCAACGCAGGCCACTATTCTCCAACTGAATCTCGTATCATGAACAAACTACCCATGTCTCAAATCCGGCGGAAATCGGGCCTCTATTACGCCGTCGGCATCGCGGTTTTTTCGTCGTTCTTTGTGGTGGTGGTCGTTATCGCCAAGATCGTCGCTAGCAACAGCTGACGCGCCACCACCGGCCACGGCGCTCACGCGCATGGCCGTGTGGTGAATGCAACCCACCGGCTCAGGGGGTGGTGATGCGAATTTCTTGGCCCACTGCCAGCAAATCCCGCACCTGTTGCATCACCTGCGTGCCAGAGGCCGAATATGGATCAAAGTCGGGGTCCTGCATTTTGACCTTCGGATCGTCTACAGACAGACGGACCAGCGCCATGGACCACTGTCCAAATTGGCGCGCCTTGATTTCTTCATAATGCAGCAAGACCACGTCCTGGTGTCGCTTGTCGGCGCAAATGCGTCGGTACAAGGTGTTCACGCGGCTGCGTTCACCCTCCAGCACCTGAAAAAAGAACCCCTGGCCTTGGCACAGCACACCCGTGATGCCTTGGCTTGGGTTGTGCGCTTGCGCCTGCAGCAAGATGCTGGTGGTCATGGTGGTGGTTTGCGGTCCGACGGCATGGCTGACATACAGCAAACGCACCTGGATGCTGTGGTGATTAGCGTTCATCAGGCGGTCCTGTGGGGGTTGACGTTTCGTGTCCATGGCTGGCGTGCAGGTCCAGAACTCAAGGAGTTTGTGACGGGTGGTTGAGGCCTAGGCGATGGGCTTCACGGCGCTCCAACAGATCGAACATCCAGGCCACACGCTGAGGCATGGCCCGGTTGGGGAAATAGGCTTTTTGACCTGCAACGGGGGTCGCATTGCGGCAGCCTTGCACCAGACCCACGATGGCGGCCAGCGGCTCGGGGCTGTGCTCGCTCGTGCGAATCCAGCGAACTTGGGTCCACGCGCTGGCCAGCAGCATGAGCTTGCGCGTGGTACTGACCACCGTACGTTTGCTGACCGAATCCAGGCCCTCGCGGCGCAGTTGATGGCCGATTTCGGCGTAGATCATGCTGGCCGCACAGATGGCCGCGCGGCAGTCGGGCGGCAGGGCGGCGATGCCCGAGTGGGCTTGTTTGTAGAGGCGGTCGGCTTCGTCGAGCAAGCGCGTGATCACCTGCGCGATGGCGGGGATGAACCTGGGCTGAGCCAGCCAGGCCTTGGGGTCGATGCCGGCCTCGACGAGCCAGTGGCGCGGCAGGTAAAGGCGGCCAATGCTGGCGTCATGCCCCGCGTCGCGGGCGATGTTGGTCAGTTGCATGGCCACGCCCAGTTCGCAAGCGCGGGCCAAGGTGTCCATGCTTTGCGGGCCCATGATCCAGCACATCATCGCGCCCACGCTACCCGCCACACGGGCACCGTAGGCATGCAGGTCTTCTATGCTGTCGTAAGTGCGCCCAGCCGCGTCCCAGGCAAAGCCCTCAATCAGCGCGTCGAGCAAATGGCGCGGCAATCTGTATTGCTGAACCAACAGGCTCAGGGCGTGGTCTTCGACGTGGTCGTGCGGAGTGCCCGCATAAATGGCGTCTAGTCGCGATTGCAAGACCTCCAATGGCGTGTCGCCGGGGTCAGCTTCGTCCACCAGGTCATCGGCCACGCGGCAAAAGGCATACAGCGCAATGGCAGCGGTGCGCACGCGTGGCGGCAACAAGCGGCTGGCTGCAAAAAAGGTTTTGGAACCCCCTTGCATCATGGCCACGCAGGCTTGCAGGTCGAGCGAGTCGAAGTCGAGTTCTTTCAACGTCACAGGCGCTGCCTGCAGGGTGATTGTCTCTGTGGTCACGGCGCTCAGGTGGCGGGTTGTTCCCTCGCTGGGCATGCGTTCAGGCCTGGACATGGGGCACCACCGTTTCCAGAGCTTTGGCCGACATCAGCACACCCGGCACGCCCGCGCCCGGGTGCGTGCTGGCGCCCACCACAAACAGGCCCGGCACGTCTTCGCTGCGGTTGTGCGGGCGAAACCAGGCGCTTTGCAGCAGCAGCGGCTCCAGGCCAAAGCCCGCGCCTTTGAAGGACCACAAGTTGTCCTGAAAATCTTGCGGCGTGCTGACTTTGCTGGTCAGGATGTGCTCGCGCAAACCCGGTAGCACGCTGGCTTGCAGGCTCTCGGCAATGGCGGCGCGGTAGGTCTCAGCAAAGGCGGGCCAGTCGGTTCCGCTGTCCAGGTGAGGCACGGGCGAGAGCACATAAAAAGTGTCGCAGCCTTCGGGGGCCAGCGACGGATCTGTGGCAGTGGGGCGGTGCAAATACAGGCTGAAGTCGTCCGCCAGTTTGTGTTTCTTGAAGATGTCTTGCAGCAGGCCTTGGTAGCGCGGGCCCAAAACCATCATGTGGTGCGGTACATCTTTGTATTGTTTGGAGGTGCCGAAGTACCAGACAAACAGACCCATGGAGTATTTACCCCGGGCAATCTTGCGGTCGGTCCACACACGGCGGTGCTGCGGAGCCACCAGGTTTTTATAAGTCCAGGCGGTGTCGCCATTGCTCACCACGATATCGGCGGGAACGAACTCGCCGCTTTGCAGTTCCACGCCGCAGGCGCGGCCGTTTTCAATGCGGATTTGAGTGACGGGCGCGTTGCAGCGCAGCGGCACACCGCGCTCTTTCAGCAGGCCGACCAGGCCTTTCACAATCGCCCCGGTGCCGCCCATGGCCGAGTGCACGCCCCAGGTACGCTCCAGCGAGTTGATGAGCGCATAAGCGCAGGTCACGGCAAACGGGTTGCCGCCGATCAGCAGCGGGTGAAAACTCATCACAATGCGCAGCTTGTCGTTGCGCATGTGTTTGGCCACCAGGCTGTAGAGGCTGCGCCACGCGCCCATACGCAAGAAGTCGGGGATTGCGGCCATCAGGTCGCTCAGCTTGTCAAACGCCATGTCGCCCATGCCCTCAAACCCCAGGGTTTTGCAGCGCTCGGCTTCTTCCAAAAAGCGTTCGTAGCCCGGAAGGTCTGAGGAGTCAAAGCGCGCCACTTCGGCACGCATGTGCTCGGCGTCGCCGTTGTAGTCGAACCAGCTGCCGTCTGCAAACCGCACGCGGTAAAACGGGTCCATCGCCACCAGCTTCACGTCGTCGCCAAAACGTTTGCCGCACAACGCCCACAGCTCTTCGAGCAAAAAGGGGGCGGTGATGATGGTCGGGCCGGCATCGAACGTGAAGCCGTCTTGGTGGTGGACATAGGCGCGACCCCCAGGCGCATCGAGCTTTTCCAAGACCTTGACCTCGTAGCCCTTGACGCTCAGACGAATGGCGGCGGCCAGCCCGCCAAACCCGCTGCCAATGACCACGGCTACCGGGCGCTGGCGCTGCGCCGAAGGGGTGCTTAGCTCAGCGCCGGTTGGTGTTAAGGGGATGCCGAACCCCTCAGATCGGTAGGCGTGTGTGAGCGTGTTCATGTCGGGCCTTCAAGGGGGTGAGGTCAATGCCGGTTTGCGGGCTTGGCCCATGGCCCAACCCCACAGCCGCTCCAGTGGCCAGGGAAAAATCATGATGATGTGTTCAACAATCGCCAGCCCCAGCAGCGTGGCCAGCATGACCCAGCCGGTGGTGATGGCCACCGCGCCTTGCCCTGCCAGCCAGACCAGCCAGAACCAGGTGCCCATGGCCACGCCCATCGACAGTACAAACCAAAGCGACACGCCTTGCGTGGTGCGGAAATAGCTGGCCAGGTACTTGAGGTGCGCTGGCAGGTACTGCGCGCCGTTTTGTGGCACGCCGAAAAACAAATTCAGTTTGGCCGACAGGCGCATGCACCACAGCAACGCATAAGTGCAAATGGCCACATGGTTGTGTTGACCTTCCTGCATCCACCACAGCACGGAAAAGTTAGCCAGCAAGGCCAGCTCGTGGTAGAGCATGACTTGCACCGATTGCACAAAACGGGGCCAGCCGATGGCCCCGGCGCTCAATGGGGTTTTGCGTGGGCCGGTGATCCAGCCGGTCAAAAACGCCAGCTCGTGCCAGCCCCACATCACGATCACACTGCCAAAGGCGAGGTAGGCGTTGAACACGCTGACCTCTTTCATGCTGCGCGCCACACCCCAAAAACTCAAAGCCAAGAGCACCGTCCAGCCCGCCAGGCTGAAACGGAAGCTGCGCGCAGGCAGCCGGTCGAGCCACAGGATCACGCCCGTGCCGAGCCACCAGCACAGGGCCGTGAACCCGCAGGCCCAGACGACTTCATTCACCATGCGGGTTCCATACGCACCTGAGGCGACACGTCTTGTTGAATCACCGGCATAAAGTACAGGCGGGCAAAGGTGGCCGCCGCTTTGACCGCGCACACGCTTTGCTGCAGCTTGCCCAACACGCCGCCACGGGCTTTGGCTTTTTCCATGGCTTGTGACAGGGCAAACAGGCGCTCCAGGCCCCGGCGAAAGTCGGGGTGGTCGGTGTCGAGCGCGAGCGGAAAGACCTGCTGCGTGATGGCGGTGGTGATGCGGAACACCTGATAGTCGTATTCGCTGGAATCGAGGCCCATGGCTTCGTGCAGCATTGGTCGGGTATGGTCGCGCACGTACATGGTGGCGTACACGGCCAACAAGAAAAACCGGATCCACAGCTTGTTGCCGCCGCTCAGCAAACTGGGGTTGGCGCGCATGATCAGCGCAAACGATTCACCGTGGCGGAACTCGTCGTTGCACCACAGCTCGAACCAGCGAAAGATGGGGTGAAAGCGTTTTTCAGGGTTCTTTTCGAGTTGGCGGAAGATGGTGATGTAGCGCGCATAGCCGATCTTCTCGGACAGGTAGGTCGCGTAGTAAATGTATTTGGGCTTGAAGAAGGTGACCTTCTTGGTGCGCTTTAAGTTGCCCAGATCGATGCCCAGGTTGAAATCGCGCAACGACAGGTTGATGAAGCTGGCGTGGCGCGATTCGTCACGCGCCAGATACGTCATGAGCTGCTTGATGTCGGGGTTTGTGACGTTCTTGCGGATCTCGTTGTAGAGCACGCAGCCAGAAAAGTCCGAGGTCAGCGAGCTGACCAGAAAGTCCATGAATTCCTGGCGCATCTCGGGCGAGAGGGTGGCCATGCCTGCTGCCACCTCGCCTGCGAAGGCTTCGTCGCGCTGGAAGTGGTCGTGGTTGTTGTCGCCCTCGTACTCGCCCATCATCTTGTCCCACTCGGCGCGCACCGGCTCGATGCTGAGGCGGTCCATGGCCGCGAAGTCAGTGGTGTAAAAACGCGGGCTGATCATGTCGCTGTGCAGCGCCTTTTTGTTGGCGTCTTCAGCGGTTTCGATGGTTTGGACAGTGGGGGCGTTCATGGGGTTCTCCGGTGCGGTTTCACTCGTCTTCAGCGAGGGATGTTCGGTGGCGTCGTATCTTGTCCTGCCAGTCTGAGACCTGCAAACACGGCCGCGTTGCTGGGGCCGAATGACTCCAGGTCGATCCGCTGGCGGGTGCTGGGGTCTTGCAGGGTCAGGCGGCCATCGGTGCGGCCGATCAGCACAAAGGGAGCGTCGCCCGCCAGCTTCTCGCGGTGACGTTCTCGGGCCAGCGCTCGCAAGGTGCTGCGCAAAAAGCCTTGCTCACCTGAAAATTGGGCCACTTGCAGGCCGCTGCGGTGGTCGAGCACGGCGATGTCGCCGTTGGTCAGATCGCGAAACTGCAGGTCGCGCTGCCACTGCACGGCGGCGTCGGGCGTGCGCGGGTCCAAGCCCGACCAACGCGCCAGGCCCACGGCCACCAGCATAGCCAGCAGCATCACGCCGATCCAGGCGATGGGCCAGTTCAGGCCCTGGGCCTGAGGGGTTTGGCGCGTGGGCTGCCAGTTGGACTTGGGCAGAGTGTTCATGCCAGCATGCCTTGGGCGGGTGTGGGGTGGGTGCCCGCAGGGGCATCGCCCAGTTGCAGGGATTGGCCCGCACGTTCGGCGTGCCACAGGTTCAGCAGCACTTCGCCCACGTGCTGGCTGTCTGGTACGCAGCGCATGGTGGGCTGCGGTTGGGTCACATGCCAAGCTCGCTGGTGCGGCCAAAGGTGGGCCCAACCAATGCGGTCTTCGGGGTTCAAGGCCAGGGCGATGTCGCCCGTGCCTGCGCCCTGGGTTTTCAAAGAGGCACCGACGATGCGCTTAAAGGGCAGGTTGAAGGTCAGCGTGAGTACGATGCCGATGCGCATGACCACGCGTTTGTTAGTGAGGGTGTAGAGCGTGCTGCGCGCCGACATCCAGGCGGTACCCGAGAGCAGGGCCAGGGCCAAAGCATAGAGGCTGGCGGCTACCACCAGAGGCTTCCAATCGACCAGGCCTTCAGGCGCGGTGAGGTTGATGGCCTGCACCGCGAGCATCAGCGCGAAGTACAGCGCGGCCTTGCGCACATGGAAGGCGTGGATGGCCAAGCGTTTCCAGTCGGGTGCGCCCTGCCAGACCACGCGCTCGCCCGGAGGCAGGGCGCTGGGCAGGCCGGGTGCGGCTTCCCATTCGTGTTCGTGGGTGGCTTTCATATGAGGGGTTCCTGACGCTCAGGGGTGGCGTACAAGGTGCCCGCGCCGTAATAGGCGGTGATCTTTTCTTCTTCGAGCAAGGTGACCTGCTCGTTCGATTTGGTCTGCGGCACGTTCACGAATTGGTGGCCCAGAAGGGCCTGCACATGGGTGCCGTCCCTCTTGATGCGTGCGAAGGTCATGGGCAGCAACACGCGTTTGTCAGACCCTGCCAATTGCACTTCAGCGTAGCGAAACAGCATTTCCATACGGTCCACCCAGAGCTCGACCACGGTACCCGCGACGACTTTGTCAGCGCCCCAGACCGGCAGACCACGCGGGTCCACGTCTTGTCTGGCCACCGAGTGGTCAGTGGCGATGCGCAACGGCACGATTTTGGGGTGACCGTGCGGGTCCGCGTCAGGAATGTCGGCGCGCATGGCCCAGGCACCAGGCCCCACGCCCGCCAGCAGCGGGTCGCCCACGGGCTCAAGCGGTGCGCCGTTCCAGCCGTGGGTGGGTTGGGCGCTGTATTCGCCATCAGGGCGGGCCAAATCGGGCGACAAGTAGGTGTGTCCGTCTTGCGTTTTGAAGGTCTTGGGGGTGGGCACGGGTGGCCAGCCTTCGATCTTGGGGCCGTTCTCGCGGCCTGAGTCCATGGGGTAACCCTCGCGGTGGTTTTCGCGCAAGAGGTAATAAATCAGCCCCGCGAAGAATGCCCAGAACATGTACAACACGATTTGGGCTACATCGATGTACTGTGTGATCGCGCCTGTTTCCATGGCTGCCTCCTTCAAAAAAACGTTGCATCAGCTTGGCAGTTGCTCAAGGCCAAAGGGTTGTGTGGGTTGTGTGGGTTGTGTGGGTTGTGTGGGTTGTGTGGGTTGTGTGCTGGCGCTGCGTGCGGCCAGGCGGCTTGCGCGCAACATGGGCCCTAAGGCCACCAGCACGACAAACAGCAAATACATTTCGAGGTGGTACACGAAGCTGTAGGCGGTGATGGGGGTGACCAGCACCTCGCCCAATTGGCCCGACATGGCCAGCACCGAGACTCCGTCGCGCACCGCACCGCCCAGCGCCACGGCTGCGCCCGCGCTGGTGGCCTGCACCGCGCCCCAGGTGCCCATGACAAGGCCGCCCAGGTGGCCCAATGGGCTGCCGCCTTGCGCCATGCCCATGCCCGTGACCAGCATGCCCACCGAAAACAGACCGCCGCTGAAACCGATCAGGCCCACGCCGCTGCGGAACATCCAGGCCGCTTCGAGCGGCCCGGAAAAAATCACCAGGGCAAACGCAGGCAAACCCAGTAGCAGACCCAGACTGGCCAGGCGGTAAGTGCTCAGGCCGCCCGACAACCAGCGAGCCGACAACAAAAAGGCCACCAAGGCCCCGCCCGCGCTCAAGGCGGTGAGGGCGCTGGTGGCGCCCACGTCGAGCTTCAAAACGTCGGCCGCATAGGGCTCGAGTACGATGTCTTGCATGTTGAAGGCGAAAGTGCCCAGCGCCAGGGTCCACAAGAAGCGGCGCATCTGCGGCTGGGCGATCAGCTCGCGCCAGCTGCTGGCAAAGCCGCCGGCTTCGCGGCGTCCGCGCTTGGCCCCACGCGCCTCTTGTTTCCAGAGCGAGGCCAGGATCATCACCGCCACCATGACCGCGCAGCCTTGCAGCAGTTGGATGAGTTTTTGCGGGCTGAAGTCGGTCAACACCAGACCGAAGACCGCGCTGCTGACGATCATGCCCACCAGCAGCATGCTGTAAAGCAGGGCCACCACGCGGGGTCGTTTGTCGTCGCTGGCCAAATCGTTTGCCAGTGCCATGCCCGCGGTTTGCGTGATCTGGATGCCCGCGCCCACGAGCACAAAGGCCAGGCACGCACCGATTTGACCGACCCACAGGTTGGTGGCCTCGGGCTCTGACAAAAGCAGCAAGGCAAAGGGCATGATGGACAGGCCGCCAAACAGCAGCAAGGTGCCGGTCCACATGTAAGGAATGCGTCGCAGGCCCAGCGCCGAGGGGTACGTGTCGCTGCGGTAACCAATCAGCGTGCGCAGCGGGGCAAACACCATGGGGATGGCGACAGCCAGTGCCACCCACCAGGCTGGCACCTGGAGCTCGACGATCATGATCCGGTTGAGCGTGCCCACCAGGAGCGCTGTGACCATGCCGATCACCACCTGGAACAGAGACAGGCGCAGCAGGCGCGCCATCGGCAGTTCGGGCGAGGCCGCATCGGCAAACGGCATGAAGCGCGTGCCTGCAGCCGTCAACCAACCTGGGACCGGGATGCGCAGTTTCATGAGCGGGTCCACTCCCAAGCTTGAGAGGTGTAAAAACCGCTGGCCACGCGCCGCATGCGTGCGCCTTGCCAGCCCTGCAAATCGGTGTGGTCTTGCATGCGCTGCAGCAAGTCGGCGTGGGCCACGGGTGACAAAGACGGTGAGCGATCGCTTCGCGGAAACAAACGGCCTGCGCTGTGCATCAGGGCCAAGAGCGGTGTGCGCGGCGCAAAGGTAAAGGCCATGGAGCCGCGTGTACGCTGCGCCAGGCCCGCCAGGGCGTGCACGATCTGGTCGCTGTCGTAGTGGATAAGCGAGTCCATGCACACCACATGGTCAAAGTGGCCCAGGTCGGGGCTGAGCATGTCGCCCGACAAAAACTGCACCGAGCCGGGCAGCGTGGGGTGCTCGGCGGCCATGCGTTCGGCGGCCAGCTTGACCAAGGTGGGCGATAGGTCGATGGCCACGACATCGGCCCCGCGCAGGGCCACTTGCAAGGCCAATCCACCCGTGCCGCAACCGGCATCCAGCACGCGCAGGCCGCGCAGGTCTTGTGGCAACCACGACAGCAGGGTCTCACGCATGGTGTCGCGTCCGGCGCGCACGGTGGCGCGGATGCGGCCCACCGGCTCGTTCGAGGTCAGGCGCGCCCAGGCATCGGCCGCGGTGCGGTCAAAGTAGTGCTCGATCTGACTGCGGCGATGTTCGTAGGCGGTTGTGTTCATGACGTTCTTTCGGTCCGAGTTTTGGCGTTCAGATCAGTCGAAGCCCAGCAGATCAAAAATGTCGCGGTCTTTCATGGGGATGGACGGCAGCGGGTCGGCCCCCAGCCATAAGGCTGCGGCCAGGCGCATGTACTCGTCTTGCACAGCCTTAACGGCGGGTGTGGGTTCCAGCTCGAACAGGGTGCACTTTTGCAAACGGCTCTTGCGGATCTCGTCGAGCATCGGAAAGTGCGCCATGGTTTTGAGGCCTGTGACCGCGTTGTACTTGTCGATCTGGTCGGTCGCATCGCTGCGGTTGGCGATCACGCCACCCAAGCGGACGTTGTAGTTTTTGGCCTTGGCCCCAATGGCTTGCACGATGCGGTTCATCGCGAAGATGGAGTCAAAATCGTTGGCGGTGACAATGAGTGCGCGGTCGGCGTGTTGGAGTGGCGCGGCAAAACCTCCGCAAACCACGTCGCCCAACACGTCAAAAATCACTACGTCGGTGTCTTCGAGCAGGTGGTGCTCTTTGAGCAGCTTCACGGTCTGACCGACCACGTAGCCGCCGCAGCCGGTGCCAGCGGGCGGGCCACCGGCTTCCACGCACATCACGCCGTTGTACCCTTTGAACACAAAGTCATCGAGGCGCAGCTCTTCGGCATGGAAGTCCACCGTCTCGAGCGCGTCGATCACGGTGGGCATGAGTTTTTTTGTCAGGGTGAAGGTGGAATCGTGCTTGGGGTCGCAGCCGATTTGCAGCACGCGCTTGCCCAGCTTGCTGAAGGCCACCGACAGGTTCGATGACGTGGTGCTTTTGCCAATGCCGCCTTTACCGTAGACGGCAAACACTTTGGCGGTGCCAATCTTGACGGTGGGGTCCATCTGGAACTGCACACTGCCTTCGCCGTCGGCCCCACGGACCCTCTGGATGCGGTTGACCGGGATGCTGGTGGTTTCGATCATGCGGGCAGTCCTTCTTGTATGCCTTCGAGGCGGTCTTCAAGTTCTTCACCGGCACGCAGCAGCGCTGTCATGGTTTCGGCGTCGGGTTGCCAGTACTGGCGGCGCGTGGCCTCCAGCAGGCGGTTGGCCACTTTGGCCGATGCCGTGGGGTTGAGCTGGGCCATGCGCTCACGCATGGCGGGGTCCAGCACAAAGGTCTGGGCCAGCTGCTGGTAGACCCAGGGCTGCACCTGCCCCGTGGTAGCCGACCAGCCCATGGTGTTGGTCAGGTGCGCCTCAATCTGGCGCACGCCTTCGTAGCCGTGTTGCAACATGCTTTCGTGCCACTTGGGGTTCAGCATGCGGCTGCGGGTTTCCAGCGCCACTTGTTCGGTCAGGCTGCGCACCACGCCGTCGCCTTGGGTCTGGTCGCCAATGAAGACGGGCGGGGCTTCGGCGGCGCTGCCGTCGCGCTGGTGCTTGACCTGCAGCACGGCGCGGCTGATGCCGCCCAGGGTGTCAAAGTAGGTGTCGATGCTGGTCACGCCCAGCTCGACCGAGTCCAGGTTTTGGTAGGTGAGCGAGACGCTGGCCAGTACGCTTTGCAGCACCATGTTGTTACGCACCGGGCGGCCTTCGCGGCCGTAGGCAAAGCCCTTGCGCTGGGTGAAGGCGTCGCCCAGTTCGTTCTCATTTTCCCAGCAGCTGCTGTCCACCAGGTGGTTGACATTCGCGCCATACGCGCCCTCGGTGTTGCCAAACACGCGCAGAGCGGCGCATTCGATGGTGCTGCCTTCGTGCTCGGCCAAATAGGTCAAAACATGCTGGCGCACAAAGTTTTTTTCGGCCGGTTCGTCGGCATTGGCCGCTAAAAACGCGGCTTCGGCCAGCAAACGGATTTGCATGGGCAGCAGGTCGCGGAAGATGCCCGACAAGGTGATGACCACGTCGATGCGAGGACGACCCAGTTCGGCCAAGGGAATGAGCTGCGCGCCAGCCAGGCGACCGTAGCTGTCAAAGCGGGGTGCTGCGCCCATCAAGGCCAGGGCTTGCGCCATCGGGCCGCCTTCGGTCTTGAGGTTGTCGGTGCCCCACAGCACCATGGCCACGGTTTCGGGCAGGGCGTTGTGGTCTTTCTGGTAGCGGGCTAACAGCTTGTCGGCCTGACGCATGCCATCGCGAACGGCAAAGGCAGACGGCATGCGGAAGGGGTCGAGGCCGTGCAGGTTGCGCCCGGTGGGCAGCACGTTAGCGTTGCGGATCAGGTCGCCGCCGGGGGCCGGTTGCAGGTAGCGGCCGTCGAGGGCGCGGATCAGGCCTTGCATTTCGTGGTCTTCGCCCAGCAGTTGGTTGCTGCGCACCAGCTGGCGCAGGCTTTCGGTCTGGTCCTGCGCCTGGGCTTTGTTGCTGGCGTTAAGCTCGATGCTGAACTTCGCATTCAATTGCGCTTCGCTGGCCCCGTCGACCAAGGCTTCCATCAGGGAAGCGTTTTTGGCAGCGCTCAAGCCCATGGCGTCGGCCATGACCTGCAGTGTGCCCAGGCGCTGCTCGCGGGTTGGGGCTTGGCCCATGACGTGCAGGCCTTCGGGGATGAGGGCGTATTCGAGTTCGAGCAACTGGTTTTGCAACTGCTCAATCCAAACGGTGTGGTCGCCTGCCAACGAGGCAGGTACGGCAAGCTCAATGCTCTGCGCTTGCTCGTGGATCAGCGCGGACAGGCTCTCGCGGTCCTGGGCTTGGTCCGGGCTCATTTGCTGCCAGCGCTCGATCGATTGCTGCAGGCTGACCAGTTCCTTGTAAAGGCCTGAGTGCGTGAGCGAGGGCGTGAGGTAGCTCACCAGCGTGGCCGCGCCCCGGCGCTTGGCCAATGCTCCTTCAGACGGGTTGTTTGCGGCATAAAGATAGACATTGGGCAGCGCGCCAATCAGGCGGTCGGGCCAGCACTGGCCCGACAGGCCGGTTTGCTTGCCGGGCATGAATTCGAGCGCGCCGTGCGTGCCGAAGTGCAGCACAGCATCGGCGGCGTAGTCTTCGCGCAGGTAGCGGTAAAACGCACTGAAGGCGTGGGTGGGGGCGCAGCCGGTTTCAAACAGCAGGCGCATCGGGTCGCCCTCGTAGCCAAAGCCCGGTTGCACCGTGACCACCACTTGGCCAAAGTCTGCGCCCAGCACAAAGATCGATTGGCCATTGGTCAGGTGCTTGCCGGGAGCTGGGCCCCATTGTGCTTCGATCTCGTTGAGCCAACGCTCGTGTTGAACATGGCGGCCCGTGTCGATGGCATGCAGCACATTGGCCTGCGTGCCGTACTGGCTGGCGTTGCCCAGCAGCAGGCGGTTGCGCAGGTCGTCCACGCTGTCTGGCAGCGTGACCTGGTAGCCCTCGAGCGACAGGCGCTGCAAGGTGTTGAAGAGCGACTGAAACACCGACAAATAGGCGGCGGTGCCCACGCTGCCCGCGTTGGGCGGAAAGTTGAACAGCACGATAGCCAGCTTGCGCTCGGCGCGGGGCTTGTCCCGCAGGCGCACCAGGCGCTCCACGCGAGCGGTGAGCATTTCAGTGCGCTCGCTGCAGGTGAACATGTCCTGACTGCGCGGGCCGCTGGGGAAGGTGCAATGCTTATCGCAGCCGTGGCAAGTTTGGCCAGCGGGTCCGGGACGGCCGCCGTAGACCATGGGCAAGATCGACCCGTCGAGTTCGGGAATGGCCACCATGATGGTGTTCTCGACCGGCAGCAGGCCGCGTGTGGAGTCGCCCCATTGCTCAATCGACTGGAACTCCAGCGGGTGCGCGGCGATGTAGGGCACATCGAGGCCGGCCAGCACCTCCTCGGCGGCCTTCGCGTCGTTGTACGCGGGACCGCCCACAAGAGAAAAGCCCGAGAGTGAAACC
>JBKCTS010000418.1:0-8624 GCA_046318695.1 Acidovorax sp. | reverse complement strand
ATCATCTCCCACCCCGACGCCGGTAAAACCACGCTGACGGAAAAGCTCCTGCTCTTTTCGGGCGCAATCCAGATTGCGGGCGCCGTCAAGGGCCGCAAAGCCAGCCGCCACGCAACGTCCGACTGGATGGAGATCGAAAAGCAGCGCGGCATCTCGGTGGCCTCGTCGGTGATGCAGATGCTGTACCGCGAGCATGTGATCAACCTGCTGGACACGCCCGGCCACAAGGACTTCTCCGAAGACACCTACCGCGTGCTCACGGCCGTGGATTCAGCCCTGATGGTGATCGACGCCGCCAACGGTGTGGAGGCGCAGACCCGCCGCCTGATCGAGGTGTGCCGCCAGCGCGATACGCCCATCATCACCTTCGTCAACAAGATGGACCGCGAGGTGCGCGACCCGCTGGACATCATGGACGAGGTGGAGCGCGAGCTGGGCATGCCCTGCTGCCCCATGACCTGGCCCGTGGGCCAGGGCAAGCGCTTTGGCGGGATCATCAACCTGCGCACGAAGACCATGACGGTGTTCGAATCCGGCAGCGAGCGCCGCCCTCAGGATTTCGAAGCCATCCCGTTGACCGACGAAGCCACGCTGCGCGCGCGCTTCGGCGCGGAGTTCGACACTGCGCTCGAAAGCATGGAACTGGCCGTGGGCGCCTCGCCCGCATGGGACCACGAGGCCTTTTTGGCAGGCAAGCTGACCCCGGTGTTTTTTGGCTCCGGCGTGAACAACTTCGGGGTGATGGAAGTGCTCGATGCCCTGGTGGACATGGCGCCGCCCCCCGGCCCGCGCGTGAGCACGCTCGAAGTCAACAAGCAGCCCGTGGTCAAGACCATCCAGCCCGAGGACGACGGTTTTTCGGGCGTGGTGTTCAAGGTGCAGGCCAACATGGACGCCAACCACCGCGATCGCATCGCGTTTGTGCGCGTGGCGTCGGGCAAGTACACACCGGGCATGAAGCTCAAGGTGCAGCGCACTGGCAAGGAACTGCGCCCCACCTCGGTGGTCACGTTCATGTCGCAGCGGCGCGAGGCCGTCGAGGAAGCCTACGCGGGCGACATCATTGGCTTTACCACGCACGGCGGCGTGCAGCTGGGCGACACCATCACGGATGGCGCCAACCTGCAGTTCACCGGGCTGCCGTTCTTCGCGCCCGAAATGTTCATGACCGTGGTGCTCAAGAACCCGCTGCGCACCAAGCAGCTCCAGCAAGGCCTGGCCCAGCTCGGCGAAGAAGGCGCCATCCAGGTCTTCAAGCCCGACGCTGGCGGCAACATGCTGCTGGGCGCCGTGGGCCAGTTGCAGTTTGAAGTGGTGCAGCACCGCCTCAAAGCGGAGTACGACGCCGATGTGCGCCTGGAAGGATGCCAGTACACGGGCGCGCGCTGGATCACCGCCGACACGCCCGCCGACCTGCGCGCCTTCACCGACGCCTACCCGCTGCGCCTGGCGCACGATGCGGCCGACACGCTGGCGTATCTGTGCACCTCGCCGTACGACGTGCGGCTGGCGCAGGAGCGGTTTCCCAAGATCCACTTCCATCCGCTGCGCGAGCATGCGGGTCTGGCGCTGCAAAAGGCCGGTTGAGCCCGCATGCAGCCCCTGTCCCTGTGGCCGCTACCGGCCCGCCGCGCGCTGGTGGGCGTGTTCACGGACATTGACGACACCCTGACCACCGGCGGCGCCATCACCCCCGATGCGCTACAGGCCTTGGCTGACCTGAAGGCCGCGGGTCTCATGGTCATCCCCATCACCGGCAGACCGGTCGGCTGGTGCGAGCCCTTCATGACGCCGGGCCGCAACGCGGCATGGCCCGTGGATGCCATGGTTGCGGAAAACGGGGCGGTGGCGTTTGCGCGCAACGCGCACCCTGGGCAGCCCCTGGTCAAGCGCTACCAGCAGGATGCCGCCACACGCAGTGCCAACCAGCTTCGCATGCGTGACATCGCCGCCCTGGTGGCGGCGCAAGTCCCGGGCGTGGCATTGAGCCGCGACAGCGCTGGCCGTGAAACCGACATCGCATTCGACTACGCCGAATTCGCCCGGCACCCACCCGAGACCGTGCAGCGCGTGCTGGCCGTTTTGCAGCGCGCGGGCATGACCACCACCGTGAGCAGCATCCACATCCACGGCTGCTTTGGCGATTTCAACAAATGGCAAGGGGCGAACTGGATCGTGCGCGAACTGTGGGGCCGTGATCTGGCACAGGAGCTGGACCGCTGGGTGTTTGTGGGCGACTCGGGCAACGACCAGGAGATGTTTCGGCACTTCACGCACAGCGTGGGCGTGGCCAACATCGCACGCTTTGTGCCGCAGCTCACGCACCTGCCACGCTACGTGGCGCAGCGCGAGCGCGGCGCTGGTTTCGCCGAAGTCGCGCGCGCTGTGCTGCAGGGCCGGTTGCCGGGCCAGGGCGCCTCTGCATAACCCCCCGTGGTCTGCGCGGGCGCGGGCGTGGGCTGGCCCCGTTTTCAGATAAAAACCCCCGGTTACGCACGACCATAGGGCCTTCAAAGCTATTTTTTTGATAGCGTATCAGGGCGTGCGATCAGGCTGCGTTTCACTGGCTGCGACCGCCTCGGCCGTCACGTCGGCATCGCAGCCGACGCCCGACGCAATCCAGCGGCGCGCCAGGGCCGAAACGGCCCGCACTGCCCACGGATGCGTCCAACCGGTCTGGCGTGCCGGATCGACGACCATGCCGCACAGGTAACGATTTCCGGCGTCACTCCACTGCAAGGCCACACAGGCCCCGGTGCGACGCCGCGATACCCACACCCCCAGCGGACAGGGCTCCGCCAGGCAACACAGGCCACAGCCGTTGCAAGGCGCGCCCACTGGCGGTTTGGCGGGCGCGGCGGGCTGCAGCCAGATGGTTTGGTGTGCGGTGGACTCGGGGCGGGCCATGGTGGCTGCTATTGTCGCCAGGATGCAGGAGGCGGCAGCACCCGCCATGGCAACCCGCAGCGCCCGACCACCCCGCCCTTCGCGGGCCTACTGACGCGCCAGCACCTGCGCCAGCGCCCTGCCGGTATGGGTGCCCGCCGCCACCACGTCTTCCGGCGTGGCCGCCGCCACGATGCGGCCACCCGCACCGCCCCCTTCCGGGCCCAGGTCCAGGATCCAGTCGGCTTCGGCAATCACATCCAGGTCATGCTCGATCACGATCACGCTGTGGCCGCCGTCCACCAGGCGGTGCAGCACGCGGATGAGTTTGTCCACATCGGCCATGTGCAGGCCCACCGTGGGCTCGTCCAGCACGTACAGCGTGTGTGGCGCCTTCTGGCCCCGGCGGCCGACCTCGTCGCGCACCTTGGTGAGTTCGGTCACGAGCTTGATGCGCTGCGCCTCGCCGCCGCTGAGTGTGGGCGAGGGTTGTCCCAGCGTGAGGTAGCCCAGGCCCACGTCCTGCAAAAGCTGCAGCGGGTGGGCAATGCTGGGCATGCTGGCAAAAAAGCCCACAGCCTCGTCCACCTCCATCTGCAGCACATCGCCAATACTTTTGCCGCGCCAGGTTACGGCCAGGGTTTCGGGGTTGAAGCGCGCGCCGTGGCAGGTCTCGCACGGTACCTTCACATCGGGCAGAAAGCTCATCTCGATGGTGCGCACGCCCGCGCCTTCGCAGCTGGGGCAGCGGCCTTCGCCAGTGTTGAAACTAAAGCGCCCGGCCGCATAGCCGCGCGCCTTGGCCTCCAGCGTTTCGGCAAACAACTTGCGGATGGTGTCCCAAAAGCCGATGTAGGTGGCAGGGCATGAACGCGGTGTTTTGCCGATCGGCGTCTGGTCCACCTCCAGCACACGGTCGATGCTCTCAAAGCCCGACAGGCCGGTGCAACCGACCAGAGCCGGGGCTTTGCCTGCATCCATCGCATCGCGCCCCGCCTTGGTGGAGCGTTGCTGCACCCACGCCTGCACATTGGCCAGCAGCACATCGCGCGCCAGGGTGGACTTGCCCGAGCCGCTGACGCCCGTGACCGCCACCAGGCGGTGCAGCGGCACGGTGGCCGTCACGTGGTGCAGGTTGTGCAAGTGCGCGCCATGCACGGTGAGCCAGCGCATGGCGGCGCGTTCTTTGGCTTCGGTGAGTGCATCGGCCGCCAGCGCTGCGGCCTGGGCGGCGCGCTTTTTCTCGGCTGCACTTTGGCGACCCGTGGGCGCTGCCGCTTCGGCCTGGGCGAAGGCGACCGTGGCCTCGACACCCACTTCGCCGGGGGTCATGCTGCGGCGCAGTTGCAGCGGGTGCTTCATGGCGTGCAGCAGGTAGCGGCCGGTTTGCGAATCGGGGGTGCCGGTGATGTCGGCCACGCTGCCCTGCGCCACCAGCCGCCCGCCGCGCTTGCCCGCGCTCGGGCCGATGTCGATGATGTGGTCGGCACGGCGGATGGTGTCTTCATCATGCTCCACCACCACCAGCGTGTTGCCCTTGTCGCCCAGCTTGTGCAGGGCGTTGAGCAAGATCTGGTTGTCGCGCGCATGCAGGCCGATGGTGGGCTCATCCAGCACATAGCACACGCCCTGCAGGTTGCTGCCCAGTTGCGCGGCCAGGCGGATGCGCTGGGCCTCGCCGCCGCTGAGGGTGGGTGCGCCCCGGTCTAGCGTGAGGTAGCCCAGGCCGACTTCTTCCAAAAATTCGAGGCGGCTCTGGATCTCGGGCACCAGGTCGCGGGCAATGTCGGCCTCGCGCGGGGTCATGGCCCCTTCGATGCGCAGGGTGGCGATCCAGCGCCGCACATCGGTCACCGACAGGGCGGCGATGTCCGTGATGCCCACACCCGCAAACTTCACGGCCCGGGCTGTGGCGTTCAGGCGCGTGCCGTTGCAACTTGGGCAAGCGGTGTCGGCCAGGTCTTCCACCTCGGGTTCGGCAAAGGTCTGCTCGCGGCCTTTTTCCTTGTCGTCCTGCACCGAATCGTCAAACACCTTGCGCTGGTCGCGGGTGAGCTGGACGCCTGTGCCCACGCAGTCGGGGCACCAGCCGTGCTTGCTGTTGTAGGAAAAAAGGCGCGGGTCCAGCTCGGCATAGCTGGTGGCACACACGGGGCAGGCGCGCTTGGTCGAAAAAACCTGCAGCGTACCGATGCCCGCCGTGGGCTTGCCGCCCTCCATGGCCTCGCGCAGGCCCGCAATGCCTGAGAGAACGTGCACCACGCCCTTGCCGTGCGTGAGCGCATCGGCCAGCGCGGCGCGCAGGGCGGCCTCGTTCTCGGGCGATACATCGAGGCTGGCCACGGGCAGCTCGATGGTGTGTTCCTTGAAGCGGTCGATGCGCGGGAAGTGGGTGGTGGGCACAAAGTTGCCATCCACGCGCAGGTGCGTGTAGCCGCGCGGGCGGGCCCAGTCTGCCAGTTCGGTGTAGACGCCCTTGCGGTTCATCACCAGCGGAGCGAGCAGGCCGATGTGCTGGCCGCGAAACTGCGTGAGCAACTGGGCCGCGATGCTCTCGGGCGTTTGCGGCTGCACGGCGGCCCCGTCCTTGGTGCAGTGCTGCGTGCCGAGCTTGACGTACAGCAAGCGCAAGAAGTGCCATACCTCGGTGGTAGTGCCCACGGTGGACTTGCGCCCGCCGCGCGACAGGCGCTGCTCAATCGCCACGGTGGGCGGGATGCCGTAGACCGCATCCACCTCGGGTCGGCCCGCGGGCTGCACGATGCTGCGGGCATAGGCGTTGAGCGATTCCAGGTAGCGCCGCTGGCCTTCGTTGAACAGGATGTCGAACGCCAGGGTGGACTTGCCCGAGCCGCTCACGCCCGTCACCACGTTGAACTTGCCGCGTGGGATGTCCACGCTCAGGTTCTGGAGGTTGTGCTCTTTGGCGTTGACGATTTCAATGGCATTTTTAGCCTGGTGCGCTTGTCCATCGGGCGCACATAGCTCTTTTTTTCGTAGCACCGCTGCTTTTTCATGCACAGAATGGCCGCCTTCGCCCAGGGCCAGTTCGTAGTCGCGCAGCGCCTGCCCGGTGTGCGAGGTGGCGTGGGCACGCACATCTTCTGGCGTGCCCTCGGCCACGATCAGGCCGCCCGCGTCACCGCCCTCGGGGCCCAGGTCGATGAGCCAGTCGCTCGCGCGGATCACGTCCAGGTTGTGCTCGATGACGATGAGCGAATGCCCCGCATCAATAAGCTTGCGCAGCGCGCGCATGAGCTTGGCAATGTCGTCAAAGTGCAGGCCGGTGGTGGGCTCGTCAAACAAAAACAACGTGCCCTTGCGCGCTACGGCCTGGCGCGATTTGCTTTGCACGCGAGCCGCTTCTGCAAGAAAGCCCGCCAATTTCAGGCGCTGTGCCTCGCCACCACTCAAGGTGGGCACGGGCTGGCCCAGTGCCACGTATTCCAGCCCCACATCCACGATGGGCTGCAGCGCCCGGATCACATCGCGGTCGTTGGCAAACAGGGCTGCAGCCTCGGCCACGGTGAGGGCCAGCACGTCGGCCACGTTCAGCGCCCGGCCACCGCGCTCGATGGTGATTTCCAGAATCTCGGGCCGGTAGCGCTTGCCATCGCAGTCCGGGCAGCGCAGGTACACATCCGAGAGGAACTGCATCTCCACATGCTCAAAGCCCGATCCCCCGCAGGTCGGGCAGCGCCCATCGCCGCTGTTGAAGCTGAACTTGGCAGAGGTGTAGCTGCGCTGCCTGGACAGCGGTGCCACGGCAAAGAGCTCGCGGATACTGTCCCATGCGCCCACATAGCTCACGGGGTTGGAGCGCGCGGTTTTGCCAATCGGCGACTGGTCCACAAATACCACGTCCGTCAGGTGGTCGGCCCCCAGCATGCGGTCGTGCGCGCCAGGGGTGTCGGTGGCCTTGCCGAAGTGGCGCAGCAGTGCGGGGGCCAGCACGTCCTGGATCAGGCTTGATTTGCCCGAGCCGCTCACGCCCGTCACGGTGACCAGGCGCTGCAGCGGGAACTCGACCGACACGTTTTGCAGGTTGTGCTCGCGCGCGCCTTCGAGGATGAGGCGCGGCGTGGCATCGGTCACCATGCGCTTGAAGCCAAAGCCCACCTGCTTGCGCCCGCCCAGATAGGCGCCCGTCAGCGTGTCGGCCCGGCGCAGGTCGGCCGTGCTGCCGTCAAACACAATCTGCCCGCCCAGGCGGCCCGGGCCCGGGCCCATGTCGATCATGCGGTCGGCCGCCAGCATCACGGCCGGGTCGTGCTCGACCACCACCAGGGTGTTGCCCGCATCGCGCAGGCGCAGCATGGCCTCGGTGATACGGTGCATGTCGCGCGGGTGCAGGCCAATGCTGGGCTCGTCCAGCACAAACAAGGTGTTGACCAGGCTGGTGCCCAACGCGGTGGTGAGGTTGATGCGCTGCACCTCGCCACCCGAGAGCGTGCGGCTTTGCCGGTCGAGCGTGAGGTAGCCAATGCCCACGTCGCACAGGTATTTGAGGCGGGTGGTGATTTCTGCGTGCAGCAGTTTGAGCGCTTGCGCATCGCCCCCCTTGGCATCGTCGCCCACCGGCAGTTGCATGCGATCGAAGAACTGGCGCAGGCGGCCGATGGGCAGCAGCATCAGGTCGTGCAGGCACAGGCCGGGCAAGCCTTCGAGCTGACCGCGCGACCATTGCACGCCCTCAGGCATAAAGCGTTTGCCGGGCTCCAGCACGGCGTCGGCGTCTTCCTTGCGGCCGATGCGCCACAGCAGGCTTTCGGTCTTGAGCCGCGCGCCCGCGCAGGTAGGGCACGGCGTGTAGCTGCGGTACTTGGACAAGAGCACGCGGATGTGCATCTTGTAGGCCTTGCTCTCCAGGTATTCAAAAAAGCGTTTGATGCCGTACCACTGCTTGCTCCACTGCCCCTCCTTGTAGCCCGGCGCGCCGTGAATGACCCACTTCTTTTGGTCGTCGGTGAGCTTGTACCAGGGCGTGTCGCGCGGGATGCCTGCCGTCTCGGCGTGGCGCATGAGGTCGTCCTGCGCCTCCTGCCATGCGGGGGTCTGGATGGTCTTGATGGCACCGGCGCGCAGTGTGAGCTTGTCGTTGGGAATGACCAGGCCATAGTCCACCCCGATCACGCGGCCAAAGCCGCGGCAGCTTTCGCACGCACCCACGGCGGAGTTGAACGAGAACATCGATGGGATGGGGTCGCTGTAGCGCAGGTCGCTGTCGGGGCAGTGCAGGCCTGTGGAAAAGCGCCACAGATCGGGCAGGGCTGATGCCGATTCCATGGGCGTTGAGCCTGTCGAAACGCTGTCCCGGCCTTCGACAGGCTCAGGCTGAACGGGCTGGGGAATGACATAGACATTCAGCCGCCCCGTGCCGCGCTTGAGCGCGACCTCAATCGCCTCAATGACCCGCGCCTTCTCGGCTTGGCCCAGGCGCAAGCGGTCGGCCACCACATCCAGCACTTTCACGGCCCCCACGCTCCCTGATGAAGCGCCCGCCTGCTTGGGGCGGCCCGGTGCGGCGCTTGTGCGCGGGCTGGAGGGCGTGGCCACTACCCGCTCGGCCTGCACCTTGGTAAAGCCGCTGGCAGACAGCCATTGCTCAACCTCCTCGGCGCTGGTATTGGCGGGCAGTTCGACCGGGAATGTCAGCACCACGCGCGGGTCGCCCGCTGCGGCACATCGCGCGGCCAGCTCGGCATAGATGGTCTCGGGCGTATCGTGCCGTACGGGCT
>JBKCTS010000417.1:0-3853 GCA_046318695.1 Acidovorax sp. | reverse complement strand
TTTCTTGCCAATAGCCAGGCTATTGGCTGCAAAAAGCGCCTTGTGGACTATCCCGATCCGCACCAGCGCATCCTCGCGAGGGTTATGCAGAGCTTCCATAGGCGATCCCAAAACCCCTGGGGCTTGTTAGCGCTATTTTTGCTGGGGCCGCATTTCAGGCATCAGGCCCGCAGCCAACGACAGCGCAAACAAAGAGGTCTGCTGGCAGTCGCCCCTGGTGACGCCGTTGACCACCAGCACGATGGGCGCCGTGGTCGGGGCCGAGACCACGTTGGTTCCTTTGAACCTAAAAACGGCAGTTGACTGCTTGTCATCTTGCCGCACACCGCATGGACCCGGGCCACCCAAATTTTTTCGCTGCCGCACCGGGTATCGAGTCAGCCTAAAAACGGCAGTTGCATGCATTTGCCAGCGCTGCTGTTGGGGTGTCAGGCCAGGCGCGACGACGCGGCAGGCCCGTGCCTGTAAGCACAAGCAACACCGTACGGCGCTCCAAAGGCGGCGCTGACAAGTGCATAGCGCTGTCACCCCAAAGGTGGGGGTGCAAAAACAACGCAAGGCTTGAGTCCACGCGGTGTGCGGCAAGATGACAAGCGGTCAACTGCCGTTTTTAGGGTCAGCCTTCAAACTGGGGATGCAATTGCCGCAGACGGTTCATGGCCATGGCTGCCGCGGCCGTGCGGGTTTCCACCCCCAGCTTGGCAAACACGCGCTCGAGATGCTTTTTCACCGTGGCGGGGCTCGCGCCCAGGATGTCACCAATGTCGCGGTTGATCTTGCCCTTGACCACCCAGTACAGCACCTCCGCCTCGCGTGCAGTGAGCTTGAACGACAGGCTCATGGACTCGATGATCTTCGCATCGGACACCTCGCGCATCACGATGAGCCAGTCCCCACCGCCCTCACTGTCTCCGGCCTGCTGGTGCAGACGAAATGTGAGGCGGCGTGCGCCCTGCTCCACCGCCAGGCGGGGAGGGTCGGCCGCAGAAGCGGACAGCAGCTGCGCCGCGTTGTCGGCCAGCACATGGCGGCGCAACCAGGCCTGCACGGGCTCGGGCGCCCAGGAGCCAAAAGCGGTGGAAGCGCCATCAGGGCCCACAGCGCCAAAATAGCTTTGCAGCAGCTCGCGCGCCAGCGGGGTCTGCCACACGATGCGACCGTCCACCGCGCGCACGGTGATGCTGGCATAGCCGAACGCATCGAGCGCGTTGCGTGCCTCGCGCGCCTGGCGTGCGTCCTGCCGGGCTTTGCGGGCCGCACCCAGGTGCACCCCCATGCGGGCCATTACCTCGCGGGGCTTGATGGGCTTGGTGACGTAGTCCACCCCTCCCGCCTCCAGCGCCGCCACCAGGTGCTCCGTCTCGGTCAGCCCCGTCATGAAGATGATGGGGATATGCGCGGAGGCAGGCGACGCCTTGAGGCGGCGCGCAACCTCGAAACCGTCCATGCCAGGCATCATGGCATCAAGCAACACAATGTCTGGCAGCGCCTGAGCAGCGCGCTGCAGCGCGGCCTCGCCATGCGTGGCGACCAGCACGGTGTAGCCAGACTCATCCAGCGCATCGTGCAGTACGGCCAGGTTGTCGGGCACATCGTCCACGATGAGCACCACGTCGCTGTCTGCGCGGTCCAGCGCGGAGCCTGGCGCCGCCGGCTCGGGCAGGGGAGTTGGGTGAGCAATGGTGATCACGATGGCGCCTGCTCCAGGATTTTCCCCATGGCGTCGAACTGGAACTGCTTGGCCAGCTGACGCATGGTGCCGACAAACTTGCCGTGCGCGGGGTGTGCGCGCTCAAGATCGTCCAGGGCATTGAGGATACCCCGGTAGTAGCCCAGCGCCACCGCTTGCGCCAGGGCCACCAGTGCAACCGCATCGGGGTAGGTCATGGGCACAGGTTGCTCAAACGCCGCAACTGGCGCAGGCGGTTGGGCAGGCTGACCGGCCTCGTCATACTGCCACTGCAAGCCCAGCCTGCGCTCGAGCCAGTCCAGCAGCTCGCTGTGGCGCACGGGCTTGACGATGAAGTCCTCGGGACGGATATCGACATCGTTGTCCAACGCCTTGTCAAACGCATTGGCTGAAACAATAGCGCAGTGGATCGACCCCCACCCCTCGCGCTGCGTGTGATGGCTGCCCCCCGGGGTGGCCCTGCCCGGCTCGGGTTGGCCCGGCGCAGATCGCACATCAGCAAGCTGCATTTGGCGCACACGCCGCAGTGTTTCCCACCCGTCGATGCCCGGCATGGCCAGGTCCATGAAGATGGCGTCAGGGCGGTAACCGGTAGCCAGCAGGTCCAGCGCGTCGTGACCGCTGGCGGTCTGGCGCAGTTCGAACCCCAGGGGTTCGAGCAACTGTCGCAGCAACTCACGGTCGGGCTCTTCGTTGTCCACCACCAGGATGCGGCGGCGCTCACCCTCATAGCCAGTGCGCCGCAGGGGCGGGCGCGCAGCGGTTGCTGCGACAGGCGGCAGCTTGACCACGGCATCGGCGTGCACTTCGGGCAGGAACAGCTTGACGTGAAACACAGAGCCCGCGCCGGGCGCGCTTGTGACCGTGAGTTCGCCGCCCATCAGCACGGTGAGCATCCGCGCAATGGTGAGCCCCAGCCCCGCTCCCGGCGCTCCGGTGCTGCTGTGGCCACCAACGCCCCCTCGTGTGAAGGGCTCAAAGATGCGCTCGATCTCGTCGGCCGAGAGCCCGGGGCCGGTGTCCTGCACATCGATGCGGGCCATCTCGCGGGCGTAGCGCACGCGCAGCGTGACGGTGCCCTGCGCCGTGAACTTGATGGCATTGCCCAGCAGGTTGATGAGAATCTGGCGAAGACGCTTGTCGTCAGCGCGAACCACTTCAGGAATGACCCCCTGCACATCAAACTGGAATGCCAGGCCCTTGGCCGCGGCCTGCAGTTCGAACAGCGCGGCCATTTCATGCAGGCCATCGGCGAAGCGCATGGGCGCCACATCGAGCGTGAGCTTGCCCGACTCGATGCGCGCAATGTCGAGCGTGCCCTCGATCAGCGAGAGCAGGTGCTCGCCGCCGCGCTTGATCACATGCACGGCTTGCTTGCGGTAGGGCGGCACGCCCGCATCTTCACCCATGAGCTGCGCATAGCCCAGGATGGAGTTGAGCGGTGTGCGAATCTCGTGGCTGATGGCGCTGATGTAGCGGCTCTTAGCCTGATTGGCCTGGTCGGCAGCGCGCATGGCTTCCTCAGCCACCTGGCGCGCCTGCTCGGCCACGCTGCGTGCGGTCTGCAGGGCCTCGTCGGTCTGGCGGTGCAGTTCGATCTCGCGCATCAGCAGACCCGTCTGGCGGTTGGATTCCTCCTGCGCCACCTGGCGGCTCTTGTGCGCCAGCACCAGCCACCACGCGACGATGCCCGAAATGACCAGCAGCGCCAGATAGGCCTTGAGCAGCCCCGAGCGCAGCGCCAGCTCGGGTGCGGCCAGCACCTCGGTGTGGGTCATGGCATGGGCCATGGTGTTGAGCTCCTGCTGGTACAGCAGCCCCATCACCGCCGCCAGCAGGGGGGCAATCACCAGCATCAGCAGCAAAAAGTGCCCCAGGCCGGTATCAAGGTACCGCCACATGGCGCGCGGCAGCACCCAGCGCAGCGCCGCAGACCATTGAACGGCCATGCTGGCGTGGGGCTTGCACAGGTCGCCGCAGCGTGCGTCCAGCGTGCAGCACAACGAGCAAATGGCGCCCCGGTAGGCGGGGCACTGGGCCATGTCGGGGGCCTCATACTCACGTTCGCAAATCACGCAGCGCTGCAAGACCCAGCGCTGGTAGCGGCCCGGGTCGGCCGCCGTGTCGCCCACCGGCACGCCAGGCACTGGGCCGTGCATGGGC
>JBKCTS010000416.1:0-2141 GCA_046318695.1 Acidovorax sp. | reverse complement strand
TGCAGGCGTGCACCCGACTGCGGGGGGGCGCTGAGCCACGCATCCGGTGGCGCATGCCCCGTCGTTTCAAGGGCGACGCCCAGGCCGTCAAACCACACCTGCCCGGCGGCATCGCGCCCGCTGGCGGTGAACAGGCCGGGTTTGAGCGTGAGCAGGCTCAGGGTGTAGCGGGGCGCCACAGGGCTGCCCGGCGGCGCTGCCACAGGCTCGAAACCCGCCGCGAACTGGCCGGTTCCGGCATCCAGGCCGCTGGGCACATCCACGGCCAGCACTGGCGTGCCGCGCGCCTGAAGTGCCTGCAATGCCTGAAGGCACTGCATCATGCAGCCGCTGGGCGGGCGCGCCAGCGTGGGCGGATTGGACGATACGCCAATGCCCAGCAGCGCATCAATGCACAGGTCGTCGGGCGTGAGGCTTTGCGGCGGCCCCTCGGTCCACTCAACCCCTGCATGCTGCGCACGCTGCCACGAGGCCCGTGCGTCTGCTGGCGCGGTATCAGGCTGCCCCAGCCAGGTGACGAGCACGCGGCGGCCCTGTTGGCGCAGATGCATGGCTGCCTCCAACCCGTCGCCACCGTTGTTGCCGGGGCCACAGGCAATCCAGACGGTGTGCGCATGGGGTGCCAGGGCCATCGCCAGCCGGGCCACGGCAAGGCCCGCCCGCTGCATCAGCGCATGGGCGGGCAGGCCAAGGGCGGCAGCGTTCTCCACCGCGCGGGTGGACGCGCTGCCGTACAGCGGATGGGCCTGATCGGGGCGGATGGGGTGCATGACGGCGGCGTAAAAGGGCGGGGCGTTGGAAGCGCAGGGGGCTGGCCGGTCGGGCCAGCCACTGCATCATTTTGCGCCTGGCTGCTGCGCTGCGGGGGGCTTCGGTGTCGTGCCGGTAACGCCCCAGTGTTCTTGCGCTATGCAGTGGCGCGCAGCGGCACTGGGTTTGGGGGGCGCTCTTGCGTCAGAACCTGCGCATTCCCAAGCCTTCCAGCGAGACCTCGGGGGCGCGCTGAGCGATCAGGTCGGCTGTGGCGCGTGCGCTGCCGCATGCCAGGGCCCATCCATTCGTCCCGTGCGCCAGGTTGAGCCACACGCCGGGGACGCCGCTGGCGCCGATCACGGGCGCTGCGTCGGGTGTCATCACCCGTGCGCCGCGCCAGATCTGCACACCGGCAGACAGCTGTGCGCCGCCTGGAAACCAGTCGTTGAGCGTGCGGTACATGCGCTGCAGGGTGGGGGCATGGTGCTCTGCGCCCGGCCCGGCCAGTTCGGCACCGCCTGACACGCGCACCCGCTGCCCCAGCCGGGTGATATTGATGTGCTGTGCCACATCGGTCAGGCTGGCCAGGGGCGCGTGCGTGGCTTCGCGCAGCGGTGCGCTCACGGTGTAGCCGTGCACGGTGACCACCGGCAACGCCAGGCCCAGCGCAGACATCAGGGCCGCGGGGGCCGCCCCGGTGCACAGCACGACCGCGTCAAAGCGCCGGGCCTGGGCGTCTGCCTGCACCGTGATCGCCACAGGGTTGCTGCTGATGCGCTCCACCGTGGTGTTGAACTCGAACGTGACGCCCAAGCTCTGGATGCTTTGGCGCAGCATTTGGGCGAACAGGCGGCAATTGCCCGCGCCGGCACCAGGAATGTGCAGCGCAGCAGTCAGTGGGGCCTCGGGGCACAGGCCCGGCTCCAGCTTGCGCGCGGTCTCGGGGCTGATCTCGTGCACCGCATGGCCGCAGTCCCGAAGAATCTGCAGGGCCGGCTGGATGGCGGCAAGATCGGCCTCGTTTCGCAGCAGCAGCAGGCGCCCGTTGACGGCCTCGAAATCCAGCTCGTGCTGTGTGGCGATGGCCGCCAGCCGGGTCTGGCTGTAGCGGGCCAGGGCCTCCAGCGCCGCGGCAGGGGCTGTGTTACGGCGCGATGCCAGGCGCCACCGCCGCAGCCATGCCAGGTTGGGCATGTTCAGGCCGCCGCTCAGCCGCAATGTGGCCTCGGCACCCCACAGGCGCAGCGGTTGCCCGAAGCCTGGCAGCGCCCAGGCGCTGGTCAGCAGCGGGGCCAGCAGACTGCCGGTCGCAAAGCTGGCCTCTTCGGCAACGGCGCTGCGTTGTTCAAAAACCGTGATGTCGTGGCCATCCCTGGCCAGTTCGTACG
>JBKCTS010000415.1:0-1904 GCA_046318695.1 Acidovorax sp. | reverse complement strand
GACCGAGGTGGCGCTGCGAGCAGCGTTCGTGGCCGTGCACGGTGGCAAGCAGGTGGCGATCCTCGCGCCCACCACACTGCTGGCCGAGCAGCACTACCAGACGCTGGTGGACCGCTGTTCCAAGTGGCCGGTAAAGATTGCCGAGGTGTCGCGCTTTCGCTCGGGCAGGGAGATCACCGCAGCCATCAAAGGCATTGGCGACGGCACGGTGGACATCGTGGTGGGCACGCACAAACTCTTGAGCGAATCCACCAAGTTCCACAACCTCGGGCTGCTCATCATCGACGAGGAGCATCGCTTTGGCGTGCGCCATAAAGAGCAGATGAAGCAGCTTCGCGCCGAGGTGGACGTGCTGACGCTGACGGCCACGCCCATCCCCCGCACGCTGGGCATGGCGCTTGAAGGCCTGCGCGACCTCTCTGTGATTGCCACCGCGCCGCAGAGGCGCCTGGCGATCAAGACCTTTGTGCGCAACGAAGGCACGGGCGTGATCCGCGAGGCGGTGCTGCGTGAATTGAAGCGCGGCGGCCAGTGCTACTTTTTGCACAACGAGGTGGAAACCATCGAGAACCGCCGCCAAAAGCTCGAAGAAATCTTGCCCGAGGCGCGCATTGCCGTGGCCCACGGCCAGATGCCTGAGCGCGAGCTGGAGCGCGTGATGCGTGACTTTGTGGCCCAGCGCTACAACATCCTGTTGTGCTCGACCATCATCGAGACCGGCATCGACGTGCCCACGGCCAACACCATCGTCATGAGCCGCGCCGACAAGTTCGGCCTGGCCCAGTTGCACCAGTTGCGCGGCCGCGTGGGCCGCAGCCACCACCAGGCCTACGCCTACCTGATGGTGCCCGACATCGACGGGCTGACCAAACAGGCCCAGCAGCGGCTCGATGCCATCCAGGCCATGGAAGAGCTGGGCAGTGGCTTTTACCTGGCCATGCACGATTTGGAAATTCGCGGCGCGGGCGAGGTGCTGGGCGACAACCAGAGCGGCAACATGCTGGAGGTGGGCTTTCAGCTCTACAACGAGATGCTGAGCGAGGCCGTCAAGGCGCTCAAGGCGGGCAAGGAGCCCGATTTGCTCTCGCCGCTGTCCGTCACCACCGACATCAACCTGCACGCCCCGGCCCTGTTGCCCAACGACTACTGTGGCGACGTGCACCTGCGCCTGTCGTTCTACAAGAAACTGGCCACTGCCAAGACGGCCGACCAGATCGACGGCCTGCTCGAAGAAATCGTGGACCGCTTCGGCAAGCTGCCGCCGCAGGCGCAGACGCTGATCGACGTGCACCGCCTGCGCGTGCTCAGCCAGCCCTATGGCGTGGTGAAGGTGGATGCCGCGCCGGGCGTGATCCACATCACCTTCAGGCCGCAGCCGCCGATCGACCCCATGCGAATCATCGAGCTGATCCAGAAGAACAAGCACATCAAGCTGGCGGGCAACGAAAAGCTGCGCATCGAGCGCGACCTCAAGGAGCCCAAGGACCGCGCCCAGCTCGTGCGCGACGTGCTGCGCAGCCTGGGCCAACCGCTGGTTAGCGCATGATTTTTGCTTGAAATACCCCACTCGCGCTTGATGCGAATGGCTTCGCAGCTATTTATTTGATAGCAAACTCAACCTGTGGGCTCGTGTGCAGTCCCGCCCCCGGCATCAGCCCTGGCCCGTAACGCCTGCGTCCAGGGCGGGCGGGCGCAGGAAATCATTGCTGATACCCATCACCTGGCTGGCGCGCTCCACGGCGCGCCACAAAGGCGCTGGCATCTGCAAGATCTCATCGGGCGACGATGAGCGTGCGATCCATGCGCTGATCTCGCCGTGCTGCTCGGGGGTCAGCAACTCCAGGTGCAGCATTTCGTCAATGGTTTTCATCGGTATTCGGTCGGGGCGGTGTCGGGTCGGCCAG
>JBKCTS010000414.1:0-1754 GCA_046318695.1 Acidovorax sp. | reverse complement strand
CGGTAAGCTCGCTGCGATCGCTTATGACCTATTCCCTCAATACCCTGAACGCATCGGAGTCGGACAAACCGCCGCCGCGCACGGCGGCCGCCCGGTTCGGCCATGAAATCGCTCTGATCGTTGGAATCCTTGCCCTCGTTTTCTGGCTGCTCTCGCTGGCCAGCTATTCGGCGCAGGACGCAGCGTGGTCCACGTCGGGCGCCAGCGGCGCGCAAACGGTGTCAAACTGGGCAGGCCGCTTTGGGGCCTGGCTGGCCGACGCCAGTTATTTTGCGTTCGGGTTTTCGGTGTGGTGGTGCGTGGCTGCGGCCGTTTGCGCGTGGCTGTCGTCCCTGGCGCGGTGGATGCGTGGCGGCGAGATGCAGCCGGGCGCATTGCGCCCACTGCAGCGCCGCTTGTTGTTCTGGATTGGGCTGACGGCCCTGATGAGTGCCAGCACCGCACTCGAGTGGTCGCGTCTGTACCGTTTCGAGCCCCTCCTGCCCGGCCACGCGGGCGGGGTGCTTGGTTATGTCACGGGGCCTGCGAGCGTGAAATGGCTGGGCTTCACGGGCTCGGGCCTTCTGGCCCTGGTGCTGGCCGTGCTGGGCGCAGCCATGGTGTTTCGCTTCTCTTGGGGGCAGGTCGCAGAGCTGCTGGGCGGCAGCATCGATGCGCTGGTGCAGTCGCGCCTGGCCCGACGCGAGGTGGCCAAGGATGTGGCAGTGGGGCGCAAGGCGGCCCGCGAACGCGAGGCGGTGGTGCTGGAAGAGCGCTCGGAGATCGAAGAACACCACCCCGAGCCGGTACAAATCATCGAGCCCGCTCTGGCCGAGGTTCCGCAAAGCACCCGCGTGGTGAAAGAACGCCAAAAACCGCTGTTCACCGAAATGCCCGACAGCAGGCTGCCTTTGGTGGACCTGCTCGACAGCCCTTTGCAACGCCAGGAAAGCGTGGCCCCCGAGACCCTGGAGATGACCAGCCGCCTGATCGAGAAAAAGCTCAAAGACTTTGGCGTGGAAGTGCGCGTGGTGGCTGCCATGCCCGGCCCGGTGATTACGCGCTACGAGATCGAGCCTGCCACGGGCGTCAAGGGCTCGCAGATCGTGGGTCTTGCCAAAGACCTGGCGCGCTCGCTCAGCCTGGTTTCCATCCGCGTGGTCGAGACCATAACGGGCAAGAACTACATGGCACTGGAGCTGCCCAACGCCAAGCGCCAGAGCATCCGCCTGTCTGAAATCCTGGGCTCGCAGGTGTATGCGGACGCCAAGAGCATGCTCACCATGGGGCTGGGCAAGGATATCGTCGGCAACCCTGTGGTGGCCGACCTGGCCAAGATGCCGCATGTGCTGGTGGCTGGCACCACGGGCTCGGGCAAGTCGGTGGGGATCAACGCCATGATTCTCTCGCTGCTCTACAAGGCCGAAGCGCGCGATGTGCGCCTCTTGATGATCGACCCCAAGATGCTGGAAATGTCGGTGTACGAGGGCATTCCGCATTTGCTGGCTCCAGTGGTCACCGACATGAAGCAGGCCGCCCACGGCCTGAACTGGTGCGTGGCCGAGATGGAGCGGCGCTACAAGCTCATGAGCAAGCTGGGCGTGCGCAACCTGGCAGGCTACAACGCCAAGATCGACGAGGCCAAGGCCGTCGAGGAGTTCATCTACAACCCGTTCAGCCTCACGCCCGAAGAACCCGAGCCTTTGCAGCGCCTGCCGCACATTGTGGTGATCATCGACGAGCTTGCCGACCTGATGATGGTGGTGGGCAAGAAG
>JBKCTS010000413.1:0-2109 GCA_046318695.1 Acidovorax sp. | reverse complement strand
GTCCCAGCCCAGCCCGAGCTTGCTGAGCGCGGACGGACGGAACGAGGTGATGAGCACATCGGTGTCCGCCAGTTCGCCGTGCAACAGGGCCTGGCCTTCGGGGGTTTTGAGGTGGGCATGGATCACGCGCACACCGCCATGCAGCGCGGCATAGGCCGCAGGGCTGTACAGGCGCATGGGGTCTGCGCTGGGGTGGCCGGGCGCGGGCGGGGGTTCGAGCTTGGTGCACAGCGCCCCCATGCGTGCGCAGCGCATCAGGGCGGCGGGGCCAGGCAGGTTGAGCGCGAGGCTCAGGACGCGGATCGCGCGCAGGGGTTGGGGCAGGGCGGAGGACATGGTCAGTGGTGCGATGTGCAGGGGTGCTGGTTTGTCTGGAGGTTCTCCGCGACGGTGGCGATGCGGTATTTGATGATTAAAAGACCAGGTTACGCACGCCGTGATTAGCTTTAATGCTATCAACTATATAGCAATATGCATCCGGTCACACCGGCACGGTGTAGTTCAGCGTCATGCGCCCGCCGTCCACCGTCACGATCTCGCCGGTGACGTAGCTGGCGGCATCGCTGGCCAGCCAGGCCACCACATCGGCGATCTCGGAGGGTTCGCCCAGGCGCTTCATGGGGGTGCGGCTCAGGATCTTTTTTTTCGCCTCGTCGCTGGTCAGCACCGCCCTGGCCGCGAGCTCCGTCGCGATGGTGCCGGGGGCTACCGCATTCACGCGGATATGACGGTCGGCCAGGGCCAGGGCCATCACGCGGGTGAGCTGGTTGATACCGCCTTTGCTGACGTTGTAGCTCGCGATGTTGGGGATGGCCAGCACGCCATTGACTGAGCTCATGTTGACGATCGATCCGCCGCCCGTGGCCACCATCGCACGCGCCACGGCCTGGCCCACCAGAAACGCGCCCTTGAGGTTCACGCGCAGCACGGCGTCAAAGTCGGCCTCGGTCACATCAAGGAAATCCGCCGCCCGAAAAATGCCCGCGTTGTTCACCAGCACATCGATGCGGCCATGCGCCGCAAGGGCCTGGGCCACCATGGCATCGACCTGCGCCTTGTCGCCCACGTCGCAATGGACATAAAGCGCGCCCAACCCGGCTGCCAAAGCCTGTCCGCGTGCATCGTCCACATCGGCGATGACGAGCCGGGCGTTTTCTGCGGCAAAGCGGCGCACACAGGCTTCGCCGATGCCTTGGGCGCCACCCGTGACCATGCAGACGCGGCCCTGGTGGCCAAAGTGGATGTCGCGCGAAAAAGAAGCCAGGGGCGTGGTTGTGGAGTTCATGGCGATGGATGGTAGCGGCTGATGGGCAATGCCTTAACGGGGTGCGGTACGACGGTGGCAAACGTCCATCAGTAGATACGATGTATATTATGTTAACTTGTCATGCGCCATCAAAAAGAAATGCAGTGTGGGTACTTATGGTAGGCTTGAGCGGTCATGCGAATATCCGTCTTCTGTCGCGATGTTTTGTAGGAGTCTAAGCGAAGAACTCTCAGTGCGCGAATATTGTATTGAGAATTATTTTCCTGAGGCCAACTACCTGCCTAGCGATATGAAATTTTCGGCCTTTGATTACGGGTTCTAGGTTTTGAAATACTTCCTTAATATTGTTAGAAGAATTTTCGGCACGACCAGCATACTGAATAAACTCTGCGAGATAGAAAATGATCTTGTGAAGTCGAAGGGTTCGGTGGTGCCTGTCGATAAGCTTTTTCTGTCGGATTCAATGGTAGAGGTCAGGAAGGTTATCTCTGATAATTTTATTAAGGGGGTAGGGCTGGAGGTTGGGGCCTTTGCATCCCCGTTGCCGGTGCCGAATTCGGCGCGGGTGCGATATGTTGATAAATATAATCTTGAGGATCTTGATGCCAGTCACAAAGTGGCTGGTCTGTCTTTGATTGATTTTGGTGTCGACTTGGGCTCCGTGGTACGCCCTGATATAGTTGATGATGGCGAATGTCTTGGGGCGGTCTCAAATCTGAAGTGCAACACCGCAGGTTGATATTCAATGAATGGTAGCGGAGTTCTTCTCGGCGATAGCCGTCATGAATCGCTGAAAAGCCTGATAGGGAGAATCCCAGCCGAGCGTCTGACGAGGACGGTTG
>JBKCTS010000412.1:0-3608 GCA_046318695.1 Acidovorax sp. | reverse complement strand
TTGGCCTGGTCGGAGGCTGGCTGGTGTTGTATGCGAAGGGCGATTTCATGACTAAGCGCCCGCTGCCACGCATGTCTCTGATACGGCCGCAGATCAGGACCAGCGTAGTGGTGCTGCGTGCTCCGGGCATGCTGGCCCTGCACCTGGGAACCGATACCGTCGAGGCGCCAGCCACCGCCACGCTGTGGGGCGAGACGGTGCCCGCATGGGATATGGGCTCGGTGGCGGCGCAGTGGTTCTCGGACTTCCTGAGGCAGCCCTGCAGGCTTGTGCGTTTTGACCCCGAGCACCAGCGGCTGTCCAGCATGCTCTGGACGAATGGCATCAAGGCGCCCAACCAGTTTTCCGACGGGTTTCCGGTGCTCGTGGTCAGCGAGGCTTCCATGCAGGACTTCAACGCGCGCCATGCAGCCCGCGGCGAAGCGGCCGTGGGTGTGGAGCGGTTTCGTCCCAACGTCGTCATCGCCGGGGTGCAGCCACACGATGAAGACCGCCTGGATGTGATCCGGCTGGATGTCGAGGATGCACAGGTGCAGTTACAGCCTGTCAAACCATGCGCGCGCTGCCCCATTCCTGATGTGGATCCTGTCACCGCAGACACCGGCTCGGCTGTTGGCGAGACGCTGCGCGCCTACCGCCAGGACCGGCGCCTGGACGGGGCGATCACCTTCGGCATGAACGCCATCGTGCTGCAGGGCGCCGGCAGGGTGCTGCGGGTTGGCCAGCGCTTTGCGGCCAACCTGCGGTTCGAATGAACGCTCGCCTTGTGTGTCCCGACCTGGTTCGGACAGGATGTGCTGGAAAGGAACGCTGCAGGCCGCCCCGTAAAATGCCGGGTTTGTCTCCGAACACCTGAAAGCCCTGCCATGAGCCTCCAATGCGGCATCGTGGGCCTGCCCAACGTGGGCAAGTCCACCCTTTTCAACGCGCTGACCAAGGCTGGTATCGCCGCCGAAAACTATCCCTTTTGCACCATTGAGCCCAATGTGGGCGTGGTCGAGGTGCCTGATCCGCGCCTGCAGCAGCTGGCCGACATCATCTCCCCGGAACGCATTGTTCCCGCCATCGTTGAATTTGTGGACATTGCCGGCCTGGTGGCTGGCGCAAGCCAGGGTGAGGGCCTGGGTAACCAGTTTCTGGCGCACATCCGCGAGACAGACGCCATCGTCAATGTGGTGCGCTGCTTTGAAGACGACAACGTGATCCACGTGGCTGGCTGCGTCGATCCGATCTCCGACATTGAAGTGATCCAGACGGAGCTGTGTCTGGCCGACATGGGCACGGTGGAGAAGGCGCTGAACCGCTACACCAAGGCAGCCAAGTCGGGCAACGACAAAGATGCCGCCAAGCTGGTCGCGCTGCTGACGCGCATTCAGGTGGCGCTCAACGAAGGCAAGCCGGCCCGCAGTGTTGACGTATCCAAGGAAGAGCAGCCGCTGCTCAAGCCCCTGTGCCTCATCACCGCCAAGCCCGCCATGTTCGTGGGCAACGTGAGCGAGGATGGTTTCGAAAACAACCCTTTCCTGGACCGGCTCAAGGAGTACGCTGCCAGCCAGAATGCGCCCGTGGTCGCCATCTGCGCCAAAATGGAAGCCGAAATGGCTGAGATGAGCGACGAAGACCGCGACATGTTTCTGGCCGAAATGGGCCAGACGGAGCCGGGCCTGGCGCGCCTGATCCGCGGCGCATTCAAGCTGTTGGGGCTGCAGACCTACTTCACCGCTGGCGTGAAGGAGGTGCGCGCCTGGACCATCCACATCGGCGACACAGCGCCCCAGGCGGCGGGCGTCATCCACGGCGATTTCGAGCGCGGCTTCATCCGTGCGCAAACCATTGCCTTCGACGATTTCATCGCCTACCAAGGTGAGCAGGGCGCAAAGGATGCTGGAAAAATGCGCGCTGAAGGCAAGGAGTACGTCGTAAAGGACGGCGATGTGCTTAATTTCCTGTTCAACGTCTGACGCAACAGCGGCTAGGCGGTACCATGCGGGTGCACAGCGTTCCAGTTCAAGCGTTGGGTTTGCGCTACCACCGAGCCCGCCTACTGGTAAACCCCGAGAGCGGGCCTATAGGTCGTTCGTAAGATCGTCGCAATGTCGGTGGTCGCAATTGCTTGCAAATAACCTAGTACGGCATCCCTCCTTCTTTTTTTGAACCACCACGGCCCAGACCTGCCGCTCATGCTGTTTAGACGCAAGCCCTCGTTTTCGGCTACTGATGCCTTCCCGTTGACGGAAGCGGGCATGGAGTTTGACGATTCGACGGCGGATTTACGGCCCGAGCGTCGGGCGCTCGACGGATTCGGGATCCGGGCACAGCGAAACATGCGCCACCAATGGATTGCAGCGCTTTCAATGTTGCTGCTCTACAGCCTCGGGATCGCAGGCTTTGTATTGCTGGGCGTTACCGACAGGTCGGTGCTGACGCACGTGGTCGTTGGGTCGCTATTGGGGTGTGTGGTTTTCCTGTTGCTCATGCGCACAGCACGATTCCAGAGCATGCGGCATCGCCATCTGCGTCTGATTGTGGTGGCGCTCCTGGCTTGCGGCATGCTGCTGGTGGTCCATGCGGCTCCGATCACGCAGATTCTTCTGGGGCCTTTTGCTTTTCTGGCCATCGGGTTCGGCGTCTTCACTGTGCCACGCCGCCTTCTGCTGTGGTTTGCTGCGCTGTTCCTTGGCGCATATGCCTTGTTGATCGCCGCCCACTACCTGGAGCGGGAAAATGTGGCTTTGCTGCGGCTGGAGGCCTTGCACTGGCTTGCGCTGGTGTGTTCGCTACCGGCGTTCGTTTTGTTGATGGGCAAGGTGCAGCGCCTGTATCGAAGCCTCTACCAGGCCAGCCGCAAGATCGAGAACATTCAGGAAGACGCCAAGCGCGATACGCTGGTCGGATGCTTTAACCGTCGCTACGTTCTGGCTGCGCTGGAGGAGCAAAAGCAGCTGGCCGACGAGACTGGCATTCCCCTGTGCCTGGCCGTCCTTGACCTGGATCACTTCAAGCGCATCAACGACGACCTGGGGCATCTTGGTGGCGACGAAGTACTGCGGACTTTCTCGCACATTGCGCAAGAGGGCGTGCGCGGTGGCGATGTGTTCGGGCGATACGGCGGCGAGGAATTTCTTCTCATCTTCCCGGGTACTTCTCTCCTGCCGGCGCTCAACACCTGCGAGCGGATCCGCGCGCAGGTGGAGAACCATACCTGGAACCCGTTATTGCGAGGCCGCGTGACGGTGTCGATCGGCGTGACGCAGTACGTGACGGGCGAGTCGATGCTGGAGTTTTTTTCGCGTGCCGACACCGCCATGTACATGGCCAAGGAGGGCGGTCGCAACCAAGTGGTGGTGGAAGAACCGATAGCCAGGGGGGACTCGATGCTTTCGGATTCCGTCGTGGACTCCGACTAGGAGCCTGTCGGACTTGGAAATCGTCGGCTGCAATTCGACCGCAGCGGTCCATTTTTAACCGGGCGGTCTCAAATCTGAAGTGCAACACCGCAGGTTGATATTCAATGAATGGTAGCGGAGTTCTTCTCGGCGATAGCCGTCATGAATCGCTGAAAAGCCTGATAGGGAGAATCCCAGCCGAGCGTCTGACGAGGACGGTTG
>JBKCTS010000411.1:0-4839 GCA_046318695.1 Acidovorax sp. | reverse complement strand
GCCCCAGAGCAACTGATCGCCGACGGTGAAGGCGCCCACATAGTCCGGGCCCATGGCCAGTTTGCGGATGCGACCCACGGGGATGGTCATGGTTCCGGTCACGGCCACGGGTGTCAGATCGCGGATGGTGGCCTCACGCGTGTTGGGCACCACCTTCACCCACTGGTTGTCGGCAGCGATCATGGCTTCGATGTCGGCCACGGGCACATCCTTTTTCAGCTTGAATGTCAGCGCCTGGCTGTGGCAGCGCATGGCGCCAATTCGCACGCAGAAGCCGTCCACCGGCACGGCAGGGGTGCTGAAGCCCTCGCCCTGGCCCAGGATCTTGTTGGTTTCGGCCATGCCCTTCCACTCTTCCTTGGACATGCCCCAGCCGTGCTCGTCCTGGCTCTTGCCGATACCCAGGTCCTTGTCGATCCAGGGGATCAGCGAGCCGCCCAGCGGCACGCCGAAGTTGGCGGTCTCAGCGGCGGACAGGCTGCGCTGCTTGGCGATGACCTTGCGGTCGATTTCGAGGATGGCGCTCTTGGGGTCGTCCAGCAATGCCTTCACCTCTGCATTGAGCGTGCCGTACTGCGTGAGCAGCTCGCGCATGTGCTGCGCGCCGCCTCCCGATGCGGCCTTGTAGGTCTGGGTGCTCATCCACTCGACCAGGCCAGCCTTGTACAGCGCGCCCACGCCCATCAGCATGCAGCTCACGGTGCAGTTGCCGCCGATCCAGTCCTTGCCGCCGTGGGCCAGGGCGTTTTTGATGACGGGCATGTTGACCGGGTCGAGCACGATGACCGCGTTCTTTTCCATGCGCAGGGCTGAGGCTGCATCGATCCAGTGGCCATTCCAGCCCGCGGCGCGCAGCTTGGGGTACACCTCGTTGGTGTAGTCGCCGCCCTGGGCGGTGATGATGATTGCGCAGCGCTTGAGGGCCTCGATGTTGAACGCGTCCTGCAGCGCAGTCTCGTTCTTCGCCTGAGCCGGGGCCTTGCCGCCCGCGTTGGATGTGGAAAAGAACAATGGCTCGATCAGGTCAAAGTCTTTTTCTTCAACCATGCGGTCCATCAACACCGAGCCGACCATGCCGCGCCAGCCGACCAAACCTACCAACTTGCTCATTTCAACGCCCTTTCAATAAAAACAGTGCCAGACCAGACTGTTTGCCCCGGCTCGTCTGGCCGGGGGAGGGCGCACGACGGTACCGGAGCTGGATCAGCCCTTAATCGTGGTCGTGGTTTTGGAGGTGATTGCGCGCGCAGCCACGCCTGCCGGGGCGGCAGTAGCGGTGTTCGGGGCGAACGGGTGGGCGGCAAACATGGCCTCGATTGTAATGGATGCGGGCTTGCGCGGGGCTTGCAGCCTGAAAGAACCCGCTTGCCTCACGCTTTTGCCGCGTTGCTTGGGTCACCGGCCGCACTCCCGTCGCAGGGGCTTGCGGACCTTTTTGGGCAGCCCATAGCCCCCAGCGCGAACGCCCGGCGGCCTCTTTTGGCTCCGGCGACGGCCTTGTGAAGCCGGGGCGGTCGCTTTCAGTTTTTGAGCGCCTGCACCACCGCATCGCCCATCTGCGCCGTACCAATCTTCGTGGTGCCTTCGCTGTAGATGTCGGGCGTGCGCAGGCCTTGGGCCAGCACCTTTTGCACCGCGGCTTCGATGCGCTGGGCAGCGGCTTCCTGGTTCAGGCTGAAGCGCAGCATCATCGCGGCGCTCAAGATGGTGGCCAGCGGGTTGGCCACGCCCTTGCCTGCGATGTCGGGTGCGCTGCCGTGGCTGGGCTCGTACAGGCCCTGGTTGCTGCTGTTCAGGCTGGCCGAGGGCAGCATGCCGATGGAGCCGGTGAGCATGGAGGCTTCGTCGCTCAAGATGTCGCCAAACATGTTGCCCGTGACGACCACGTCAAATGCCTTGGGGGCCTTGACGAGTTGCATGGCGGCATTGTCCACATACATGTGCTGCAGTTCCACATCGGGGTACTGGGCATGCACTTCGGTCACCACGTCTTTCCAGAACTGGAAGGTTTCAAGCACATTGGCCTTGTCCACGCTGGTGACCTTTTTGTTGCGCTTGCGGGCAGCCTGGAAGGCGACGTGGGCGATGCGCTCGATCTCAGGCTTGGAATAGCGCATGGTGTCAAACGCTTCTTCAGTGCCGGGAAAGTGGCCATCGGGGGCCACGCGGCGGCCGCGCGGCTGGCCAAAGTAGATGTCGCCGGTCAGCTCGCGGATGATGAGGATATCGAGGCCGGCAATCAGCTCGGGCTTGAGGCTCGATGCACCCACCAGCTGCTCGTAGCAGATGGCGGGGCGGAAATTGGCAAACAGGCCCAGGTTCTTGCGCAGGCCCAGGATGGCCTGCTCGGGGCGCAGCGGCCGCTCGAGCTTGTCGTATTTCCAGTCGCCCACAGCACCGAACAGGATGGCATTGGCCTCCTTGGCGAGCTTGAGGGTCGATTCGGGCAGCGGATGGCCGTGGGCCTCGTACGCTGCGCCGCCGACCAGGGCAGATTCCATCTCGAACTTCAGGTCCAGCGCCTTGAGAACCTTGACGGCCTCGGCGACGATTTCGGTACCGATGCCGTCACCCGGCAAAATTGCGATCTTCATTGTTGTATGCTCTTATTTTAATAGCTATAAATGCTTGACTGGCTTGCGTGATAGCCTGTTTTTGATTGGAATATTGGCTAAGAAACCATGGAATGCGCCAGCCAGGGCTTGGTGGCCAGGCGCTGCGCCTCAAAGGCCCTGATCTTGTCGGAGTGGCGCAGGGTCAGGCCGATGTCGTCAAAGCCGTTGAGCAGGCAGTACTTGCGAAAGGCCTGCACCTCGAACGGGATCTCCTGGCCCTGGGGCCGCACGATGACTTGGCGCTCCAGGTCGATGGTGAGCTGGTAGCCGGGGAAAGCGTGCACTTCGTCGAAGAGCTGCGCTACCGTGGCCTCGGGCAGCACGATGGGTAGCAGGCCGTTCTTGAAGCAGTTGTTGAAGAAAATATCGGCAAAGCTGGGCGCGATGATGGCGCGAAAGCCGTACTGGTCCAGCGCCCACGGCGCGTGCTCGCGGCTGGAGCCGCAGCCGAAGTTCTTGCGCGCCAGCAGGATGGATGCACCCGCGTAGCGCGGCTGGTTCAGCACGAAGTCGGGGTTGGGCTGGCGCTGCGATTCGGGAATGCCCGGCTCGCCGTGGTCCAGGTAGCGCCATTCGTCAAACAGGTTCACGCCAAAGCCCGTCTTCTTGATCGACTTGAGGAATTGCTTGGGGATGATGGCGTCGGTATCGACGTTCTCGCGGTCCATCGGGGCCACGAGGCCCTTGAGTAAGGTGAATTTCTGCATGGGGACCTTGCTGGTTACTTGTTTCCGGCGCGTTCAATGGCGCCACCAGCGCGCTGAATGTCCTGGCCCACGCCTTTGACCGTATTGCAACCGGCCAGCACACACGCCAGCGCGAGGGTGATGAATGCTGCAGTCTTCTTCATGGTGTACTCCTTGGGTGGTGGTTTCAGGCGAACTGGCGGATATCGACAAAATGGCCATGCAAGGCAGCGGCGGCGGCCATGGCCGGGCTGACCAGGTGGGTGCGGCCACCGGCGCCCTGGCGGCCTTCGAAATTGCGGTTGGATGTGCTGGCGCAGCGCTCGCCGGGCTCCAGGCGGTCGGCGTTCATGGCCAGGCACATGCTGCAGCCGGGTTCGCGCCACTCAAAGCCTGCGGCCTTGAAAATCTCGTGCAGGCCTTCGCGCTCGGCCTGCTCCTTGACCAGGCCCGAGCCCGGCACCACCATGGCCAGCTTCACGTTGCTGGCCACCTTGCGGCCCAGGTTTTTCACCACGGCAGCGGCTTCGCGCATGTCTTCGATACGGCTGTTGGTGCAGCTGCCGATAAACACCTTGTCGATGGTGATGTCGTTGATCGGCTTGCCGGGGGTGAGCCCCATGTAGGTCAGGGCGCGCTCGATGGCGCCGCGCTTGTTGGCGTCTTTTTCCTTGTCGGGGTCAGGCACCCGGGCGTCCACGCCCAGCACCATCTCGGGCGAGGTGCCCCAGGTGACCTGCGGCACGATCTCGGACGCGTCGAGCTTGACGACGGTGTCGAACTTCGCGTCGGAGTCGGAGTGCAGCGTCTTCCAGTACGCGACCGCCTGATCCCACTCGATACCGGTGGGCGAAAGGGGACGGCCTTTCACATAGTCAATGGTCTTGTCGTCCACGGCGACCAGCCCTGCACGGGCGCCCGCCTCGATGGCCATGTTGCACACCGTCATGCGGCCTTCCATGGTCATGGCACCAAAGACCGAGCCTGCAAATTCAATGGTGTAGCCCGTACCGCCTGCGGTGCCAATCTTGCCGATGATGGCCAGCACCACATCTTTGGGCGTCACACCTTGGGCGAGGGTGCCATCCACCTGCACCCGCATGTTCTTGGCCTTCTTGGCCAGCAGGGTCTGCGTGGCCATCACATGCTCGACCTCGGAGGTGCCGATGCCGTGGGCCAGTGCGCCAAATGCCCCGTGCGTGCTGGTGTGGCTGTCGCCGCACACCACCGTCATGCCAGGCAGCGTGGCGCCGTTTTCGGGGCCGAACACATGCACGAGGCCCCGGCGCTTGTGCATGAACGCGAAGAACGCGGCCGGCGAGATCTGCGCCATGTTGTCGTTCAGCGTGGTGATTTGCTCCTTGCTGATCGGGTCGGTAATGCCGTCGTAGCCGTTTTCCCAGCCGGTGGTGGGCGTGTTGTGGTCGGCCGTGGCCACGATGGAGCTCATGCGCCAGACCTTGCGGCCCGCCTCGCGCAGGCCTTCGAAGGCCTGGGGGCTGGTCACTTCATGCACCAGATGGCGGTCTATGTAGAGG
>JBKCTS010000410.1:0-1367 GCA_046318695.1 Acidovorax sp. | reverse complement strand
CAGTTCAACGCGCTTGAAGACCTGCGCGCCATGCCCATCCGGGGGCCATCGGGCGCGCAGCTTCGCCTGGGCGACATTGCCGAGGTCAAGCGTGGGTATGTGGACCCGGCCACCGTGAAGGTGCGCCACCAGGGGCGCGAGGTGATTGCGCTGGGCGTTTCGATGGCCAAGGGCGGCGACATCATCGCGCTGGGCAAGGCGCTGCACGGCACCACCGAACGCATCGGTGCCTCACTTCCCGCGGGTGTGAAACTGGTCAACGTGCAGGACCAGCCCAAGGCGGTGTCCACCTCGGTCAACGAATTCGTCAAGGTGCTGATTGAAGCGGTGGTCATCGTGCTGGCGGTGAGCTTCATCAGCCTGGGGCTGCACAAGCGCCCGGGCAAGCATGCGTGGTACCGGCAGTGGTACATCGACCCACGCCCGGGCCTGGTGGTGGGCATCACCATCCCCCTGGTGCTGGCCGTGACCTTCCTGGCCATGTGGTACTGGGGCATCGGGTTGCACAAAATCTCGCTGGGCTCGCTCATCATTGCGCTGGGCCTGCTGGTGGACGATGCCATCATCGCTGTGGAGATGATGGTGCTCAAGCTCGAAGAGGGCTACGACAAGGTGCGCGCCGCAACCTTTGCCTACGAGATCACGGCCATGCCCATGCTCACCGGTACGCTGATCACGGCGGCCGGGTTCCTGCCGATTGGCATTGCCAAGTCGGTCACGGGTGAGTACACCTTTGCGATCTTTGCCGTGACCGTGATCGCGCTGGTGCTCAGCTGGATTGTGTCCGTGTACTTCGTGCCGTATCTGGGCACGCTGCTGCTCAGGGTGCCGCCCCATGTGCAGGCCGCGCAGGCCAACAAGGGCATCGCGCAAGACCCGCACGGGGTGTTTGACAGCCCGTTTTATCGCATCTTCCGCCGCATGGTGGACTGGTGCGTGCAGCACCGCTGGCTCACCATTGGTGCGACGGTGCTCACCTTTGCGCTGGGGATCGCGGGCATGGGCAAGGTGCAGCAGCAGTTCTTTCCGGATTCAAGCCGTCCCGAGATCATGGTGGATATCTGGTTCCCCGAGGGCACCTCGTTCGCAGGCAACGAGGAAGTCACCAAGCGCGTGGAGCAGCGCCTCTTGGCCGAGCCCGGCGTGAATTCGGTCAGCACCTGGGTGGGCTCGGGTGTGCCGCGGTTTTATCTGCCGCTCGACCAGGTGTTCCCGCAGAGCAACGTGTCGCAGTTCATCGTGGTGCCGCAGGACCTGAAGGTGCGCGAATCGCTGCGTGTGAAGCTGCCCGCGCTGCTGGCGCAGGAGTTCCCGGAAGTGCGAGGGCGCGTCAAGCTGTTGCCCAACGGCCCGCCAGTGCCTTACCC
>JBKCTS010000409.1:0-1598 GCA_046318695.1 Acidovorax sp. | reverse complement strand
CATCGTCGCCCTCAAGGACTGCGCGGGCGACATGGCCAAGACCCAGGCGCTGATGGCCGATGGCCGCCTGGACATCCTGGCGGGCGAAGACGCGCAGATTTTCAGCACGATGGCACTGGGCGGCGCGGGCGCCATTGCCGCCAGCGCGCACTGGCAGACGGAGCGCTTTGTGCAGCTGATGCATCAACTCGCGCATGGCGACCTGCCTGCGGCGCGCACGACCTGGCAGGCGCTGCTGCCCTGGGTGCAAGCGTGCTTTGCCGAGCCCAACCCCGCGCCGCTCAAGGCCGTGCTGGCGCAGGCAGGCTGGATGCACAACCTGCTGCGCGCGCCGATGATGCCAGCCTCACCGGCACTCACCCAGCGGCTGCAGGCCCTGGCGGCGGGTCAGGAAAGCGGGCTGGGGGTCGCTGCCATGCACGCGGGCAGCTGATGAGGCTCTGCATCGCCCTGCGGGCTTGGCTGGCGCAGGCTCGCGTGGGTGATGCTCAGCCCCCGGTCACCGGCGGGAAGAACGCCACCTCCGCCGTGGTGGGCAGAGCGGCCCATTCGTCGGTGAGCGTTTGGTCGAGGGCCATCCGCACGGCCTTGCCGTGCGCCAGGCTGGCGGCGTGGGCACCGCCACGCGCAATCAGCTCATCGCGCAGCCCGCCCAGCGTGGTGGCATCGGTCTCAACCACCTCCTGCGCTGCGCCGATGGCCTCGCGGATGGATGCGAAATAGCGCACGGTGATCGTTTTCATCGCCCTACCGTTTCAAAAAATCGAAGTGTCGGCCCAACCAAAAGGCACACCACAAGGCCGCCGCAGTTCATGACAGGAGATCCGCGAACGCGATGTACCGCACGGTGTCGCCCGGCGCGATGGTGCACCCGGCCGGATTGTCCACCACGCCATCGCCCCATGCGGCCGAGGTCAGCACACCCGAGCTCTGGTTGGCAAACAGCTCCAGCCCACCCTGCGCGCCGCGGCGCACGCGCAGGAATTCGCGTCGCTTGTCGGCCCTGGGCCACGCGAAATCGGCCGTGACCGCCATGGATGGGGGCGCAACATCGCGCACGCCCTGCAGCCGCAGCACGAACGGCCGCACCAGCAAGGCAAATGTCACAAAGCTGGACACCGGGTTGCCGGGCAAACCCATGAAATGCGCGGCGCCGCCTTCGCGCCGGATGTGGCCGTAGGCAAAGGGCTTGCCGGGCTTCATGGCGATCTGCCACAAATCGAGCCGGCCCAGGGACTCCACCGCCGGCTTGATGTGGTCTTCCTCGCCCACGCTCACGCCGCCGCTGGTCAAAATCAGGTCGTGCGCGCTGCTGGCCTGGCGCAGCGCGTCGATGGTGGCGTCGCGCCGGTCGGGCACGATGCCAAAGTCGGTGACCTCGCAGCCCAGGCGCAGCAGCATGGCACGCAGAAAAAACCGGTTGCTGTTGTAAATGGCGCCGGGGCGCATCTGATGGGGCGGCACGTCGCCAGGCATCACGAGTTCGTCGCCCGTGGAAAAAAGCGCCACCTTGGGATGGCGAGCCACCTGCAGCTGGTGCAGGCCGATGCTGGCGGCCAGCCCCAGCGCGGCAGGCGTCAGGCGCGTGCCCGCCGCCA
>JBKCTS010000408.1:0-5858 GCA_046318695.1 Acidovorax sp. | reverse complement strand
CCAGGGGCGCGTACTTGAGGCCGCGCCTGCGCCAGGCGGGCAGGGGCAGCTCGCGCTGGGGGATCATGAAGAACGAGCGCGACACTGCGGTGATGGCGGCCAGCCCGACGATGGCGATGGCGGGCTCGACCCAGGACCAGTCCATGCTCATGGCTGACGCTCCTGGCGCAGGCCCGCGGCGTCGCCGTCCGGCACAGGCGTGGGCGTCTTGGGTGGCAGGTTGCGGTCGGGCGGTACCAGCACAACCCGCGGCTGCCGGTGGCGGCGGTCCACCGCCTCCATCAACAGCCCGGCGGCCACGGCGGCCGCAATGGCCACCAGGATGTTGAGCTTGAGCGGCAGCGAGAACGCGGCAATGGCAGCCATGGCCGCAATGCCGCAGGTGAGCCATGTGGCGCGGTCGAACACCAGGGACAGCAGCACACCCAGCAGCGCCAGCACGCCTGCAAAGCCCAGTCCCCACGACAGCGGCACGGCATTGGCCAGGAGGATGCCCGCAATCGATGGCACCTGCCAGGACAGCCAGTTGGTGGTGGCGGCGCCCCAGAAGTAAGGGATCTGCTCGGCCTGCGGGTGCGGCTCGGGGAAGCGCTTCATGAACGCCACATAGATCACATCGCCGTTGAAATAGCCCACCGCCAGACGCTGGCGAAGCGGCAGGTGCGCGAAGTAGCTTCGCAACATGCTGCTGAAGATGACAAAGCGCAGGTTAACGCAGGCCGCCGTGAGCCAGATCACCCACAGTGGCGCGCCCGCGGCCATCAGCGGTATGACGGCCAGTTGCGCGCTGCCTGCGTACACGGCCAGCGACATGAACAGCGCCAAGCCCACGGGCATGCCGCTCTTGACCATGGCCACGCCGGTGACCAGCCCCCAGGCCGCAATGCCCAGCGATGTGCCCGCCATGTCGTGCATGGCCTGGCCAAATGCTGGGTGCTGCACGGTGGACCGCACCGCCGCCACCGCGCCGGGGCTGCGGCTCATGCGCTGGCCTGGCCGGACGCCAGTGCGGGCACCGCGCCCAGCCGCATGCCGGGCCGCAGATCGAAACCGCGCAGAAACTCCGCCGCCGGCAGCCGCTTGCCGCCCGGGCGCTGCAGCGTGGTCAGCCGCAGCGCGCCCTGGCCGCACGCCACCGTCACCCCGAGCTCGTTCACAGATAAAATCTCCCCGTCGCGCACGTCTGTATTGGATTGTGTGCTATCAATTTCGCAGTGCCAGACCTTGATGATTTCTCCGGTGCACTCGGTGCTGGCACCCGGAAACGGGTCAAACGCGCGCACGCGCCGGGCGATCACGGTGGCGTCGAGCGACCAGTCGATGGTGCTTTCCGCCTTTTCGATCTTGTGCGCGTAGGTCACGCCGTCGGCGGGCTGGGGCGTGGCGCGCAGGCCACCACGGGCTGCCTGCTCCAGCGCCTGCACGATCAGGCGCGCGCCCTGGGCGGCCAGGCGGTCGTGCAGGCTGGCGGTGGTGTCTTGCGGCCCGATGGGCAGCGGCTCGGAGAGCAGCATGTCGCCCGTATCAAGACCTGCGTCCATCTGCATGATGGTGGTGCCGGTTTGTGCGTCACCCGCCTCGATCGCCCTGTGGATGGGCGCTGCGCCGCGCCAGCGGGGCAGCAGGCTGGCGTGGATGTTGAGGCACCCTTTGGGTGGCAGCTCCAGCACCCATTGGGGCAGGATGAGCCCGTAGGCGGCCACCACCATCACGTCGGCTTGGGCCGCCAGCAGTGCATCGCGTGCGGCGGCCGCATCGTCGGGGTACTTGCCATCGAGCCGCAGGCTGCGCGGCTGCGCGACCGCAATCCCGTGCGCCAGCGCGCACTGCTTGACCGGCGAGGCCTGCAACTTCATGCCGCGGCCCGCAGGGCGATCCGGTTGGGTGAGCACCAGGGGCACGGCATGACCGGCCTGCAACAGGCTTTGCAGCGCGGCGCTGGCAAACTCGGGCGTACCGGCAAAGATCACTTTCATGGGCGGGGTCCGTCTACTGGGTCGACACGATAGGGTGCGGCGCGAAGCACAGCCCGGCCCACACCATACCGGCGGCAGGGCGCATCAGTCGCGCGCGTCGTCAAAGTGGGGAAGCTCGTCGGTGAAGATAACCTGCCGCACCCGGCCCTGGCGGTCCAGATGCACATGGGCCAGACGCACATCGGAGTTCTGGCGGAAGCGGTAGGTCCAGATGTCGCCATCGAACCGGGCCACCCTCTCCACAAGCACCGGCGGGCCGAAGGTGCTTTGCACCTGCTGCAGGGTCCAGCCGCTGTCGGCCAGCGCTTCGAACCGCGTCTGGGTCAGGACCTGCTCGTTGCGCACCAGGCGGCCGCTGGCGTCAAAGTCCAGGTTGTAGGCTTCAAAACCGGCGGGCAACTCGGTGTAGATGAGCCGCTCGCCAACAGGCAGGGCATAGGACGCCTGGGGTGGCCCCAGCCTGGCGACCACCTCGCTGCGCAGGGCGCCCGGTGCTTCGCGCCCGGGCAGCGCACAGCCAGCCAGCAGCGCAGCCACGCCGCCCAGGCCCGCGAGCGCCACAGTGGCCAGGAACCGCCGCACAGGCGTCGCGGCCGGGACCATCAGTCGCGGGCCTCCCGCTGCTGCTTGATCATCTTGGTCTTGATGCGGTTGCGCTTGAGGGGCGAGAGGTACTCCACAAACACCTTGCCCATCAGGTGGTCCATCTCGTGCTGCATGCACACCGCCAGCAGCCCGTCGGCCTGCAGCACCCGCGACTGGCCCTGGGCGTCCAGCGCGCGCACATGCACTGCGTCAAACCGCTCAACGCCGTCATAGATGCCAGGCACCGAAAGACAGCCTTCTTTGTTGACATGCATTGCTTCGCTGGCCCAGACGATTTCCGGGTTGATCAGCACCAGCGGCTGGTCGCGTTCTTCAGACACATCGATGACGATGACACGTTCATGCACATCCACCTGGGTGGCCGCAAGCCCGATGCCGTGGGCGTCGTACATGGTGGCGAGCATGTCGGACACCAGTGCCCTGATGCGCTCGTCAACCGCCTGGACCGGCTGCGCAACCTTGTGCAGGCGCGGGTCGGGATAACAGAGAATGGGAAGGATTGCCATGAAGATGGGGATAAGGTGTCGCTATTTTCGCCACTTTTGGGCCTGCCGGAGGGTCCGCAGGGCAATAATCGTTGCCGAATCAAGGGCTTGAGCAGAAAATCTCAGCAGGTTTGTAACGATAAAGCCGGGGATCTCGCTTGCCGCGAGAGCCGCGGTGCCAGCCAAGGGCGTTTCACAATGCATGACAAGAGGAACCACATGACAGCATTCACCAGCATGCGGCGAAACGCCCTGGGCGCACTCACCATCCTTGCTGGCGCAACGCTGTGTGCGCTGTCGGCCCATGCTCAAAGCCACTCCGTTTCAGGAGCCCAGCGTGCCACGGCCCAGCAGGTGTCGGAGCGCGGCATCCCCCTGTCGGAACTCGCTGAGAACGCGCCCGACTCGTACACGGTCAAGCGTGGCGACACGCTGTGGGCCATCTCTGGCCTGTACCTCAAGCGTCCCTGGCGCTGGCCCGAGCTGTGGGGTATGAATATGCAGGCCATCGCCAATCCCCACCTTATCTTCCCGGGGCAGACGCTCTACCTTGACAAGAACGGCGGTTTCGCGCGGCTGTCGACCACCCCGCCCGGCTCGACCGAGCCCGAAACCGTGCGGGTGTCGCCGCGCACCCGGACCGAAAGCCTGGGCGATTCCGCATTGCCGACCCTCAAGCCCCATCTGATCGAGCCCTTCCTGGTGGAACCCATCGTGGTGGACGCGCAGGTGCTGCAACAGGCACCTCGCGTCATCGCGACCACCGAGGAGCGTGTGCTGATGGCCGCGGGAGACAGGGCCTATGTGCGCGGTGACCAGGCCTCGCCGCTGCTGGCTGAGGCCGGTGAAACCAGGCACTTCCGGATCTTTCGCGACGCGGTCGCGCTGAAAGACCCGGCCACCGGGGAAATCCTGGGGTACGAGGCCCAGTATCTCGGCAAGGCCGAACTGGTTCGTGGAGAGGCTTTTGAAGACGTGCCCAACGGCCGCGGCGGTTACTCTGCGGAATACGTGCCCGCCACCATCGACCTGAAGACGACCAAGGAAGAAATTCGCGCAGGTGATCGCCTCCTGCCCATGGCTTCCCGTAACGCATTCGTGACCTACACGCCCCGTGCTCCCCAGATGGACGTGGAAGCGCGCGTGGTGGCGCTGTATGGCAGTTCGGCGCTCGCCTACGCAGCACAAAACCAGGTGGTTGCCATCAGCGTGGGTACCCAGGACGGCGTGGAGCCCGGCCATGTGCTGACATTGCTGACCCGCGACAGCCGCGTCAAGGACGTGAACGGCGGCAAAACGGCCTCCATCAAGCTGCCCAATGAGAACAATGGCACTGCCATGGTGTTTCGCACGTTCGAGCGGGTCTCGTATGCCCTGCTGCTGGAGATTCGAAACGGGGTGCGCGTGGGCGACCGGCTGGTCAACCCCAAATAAAGGCCACTGCGGCCTGGCATGACAGGCTCTAGCTCGCCCCATCGGTTCGCCCATCTGATGGACCGGACTGAAATCGGCGCGTGGCTGCGCCTCACCCTGTCCACCGGCGTGGGCAACAACTCGGCGCGGCGTTTGCTGAGCCGCTTCGGGCTGCCTCAGGCCATTTTTGCGCAACCCGAGGCCGTGCTGGCGCAAACCGTGACCGCGGCCCAGGCCCGTGCGCTGGTCCAGGTTCCGCAGACCTGGGCAGAACTCGTCGAGACCACATGGAACTGGCTCAAGTCCGCCGAAGCCGACAGCGGCATCGGCCGTGCCGTGGTCACCCTGGGGGACGCAAGGTATCCCCGCGCGCTGCTGGAGACCGAAGACCCCCCGCTGGTGCTTTACTTCATGGGCGCGACGCGCTGGCTGGCGCAAGAGTTCATGCCTGCGGGACGCTGCCTTGCCATCGTGGGAAGCCGCAATCCCACCGCGCAGGGCGCCGACAACGCGCGACAGTTTGCCCAGGCACTGGCCGAGGCAGGTCTCACCATCATCTCGGGCCTGGCCCTCGGGGTGGACGCCGCAGCCCACGAGGGCGCCCTGCAGGCGGCAGCCCCTGGCGCCCCGCACGGCGCACTGCCGACCATTGCCGTTGTAGGCACGGGGCTCGATCGCGTTTACCCGCGAAAAAACCTCGATCTGGCCCGCCGCATAGCCGCCAGCGGACTTTTGATCAGTGAATATCCCCTGGGCACGCCGCCCCTGGCAGCAAACTTCCCCAAACGCAACCGAATCATCTCCGGCCTCTCGCAAGGCACGCTGGTGGTCGAGGCCGCACTGGCCTCGGGCTCGCTCATCACCGCCCGGACTGCGGTGGAGCAGGGCCGTGAGGTTTTTGCGATTCCCGGATCGATCCATTCGCCGCAATCGCGCGGTTGCCATGCGCTGATCCGCCAGGGCGCCAAGCTGGTCGAAACAGCCCACGACGTGCTCGAAGAACTCCATGTGCCATCACCCGCCGCGGCGGACCATGACCCCAGCGCCGCGGGCGCGCACGTAGCCGAAGATTCCGGCACCCCCGGTGACGACTTGCTGGCCGCGCTGGGTTTCGATCCCATGGGCATCGACGCCCTGGTGGCCCGCACGGGCTTGGACGCGGCCACGCTTCAGGTGCGGCTGCTGACCCTGGAGCTGGAGGGTCGCGTCGCCCGGCTGGCCGGCGGATTGTTCCAGCGCCTGGAACGCGCCTGACAGGCTCCCAGTGGTTTGAGCCTAAAAACGGCAGTTGACTGCTTGTTTTCGTCCCGCACACCGCACGGGCTCGAGCCTTGGGTTGTTTTTGTAGCCTCACCTTTCGGGTGACAGCGCTATGCAT
>JBKCTS010000407.1:0-8480 GCA_046318695.1 Acidovorax sp. | reverse complement strand
CTAACAAACCGTTCGGGCTGAGCCTGTCGAAGCCTCGCGCGGCGCTTCGACAAGCTCAGCGTGAACGGATCGGTATGGTTGAACGTGTATCCGAGGTCATACAACGCGGCCGCGCAAAAGGTACTCCATGAGTGCCTTTTGCACGTGCATGGGGTTTTGGCTGCGGCACGCAGCCTGTGGCTGCTTCACATCCGCTGCGCGGATATGGGCCTGCGCCGAAACAGGCTGCTGGCGCTGGCGCGCCACCGCGCCGCATTTCATGCACCGCGGCCGCGCAAAAGGTACTCCATGAGTGCCTTTTGCACGTGCAGCCTGTTTTCTGCCTCGTCCCACACCACCGACTGTGGGCCGTCGATCACATCGGCCTCGACTTCTTCGCCCCGGTGCGCGGGCAGGCAGTGCATGAACAAGGCATCCGGTTTGGCGGCCGCCATCATTTCCGCATCCACGCACCAGTCGGCAAACGCTTTTTTGCGGGCTTCGTTTTCGGCCTCGTAGCCCATGCTGGTCCACACGTCGGTGGTGACCAGGTCGGCGCCCTGGCAGGACTCGAGCGGGTTGCTAAAAAATTGATAGCACTCAGGGCTTATGCCACCCGCGCCAGCGGCCAGTTCTTCATCAATTTCGTAGCCACGGGGCGTGCTCACATGCACCTTGAAGCCCAGCAGCGCAGCGGCCTGCAGCCAGGTGTTGGCCATGTTGTTGCCGTCGCCCACCCAGGCTACCGTCTTGCCGTGGATGGAGCCGCGGTGTTCGATGTAGGTGAAGATGTCGGCCAGGATCTGGCAGGGGTGGTATTCGTTGGTCAGGCCATTGATGACTGGCACGCGCGAATTGGCGGCAAAGCGTTCGATCTTGCTTTGCTCAAACGTACGGATCATCACCAGGTCCACCATGCGGCTGATGACCTTGGCGCTGTCTTCAATCGGCTCGGCGCGGCCCAGCTGGCTGTCGCCGGTGGTCAGGTGCACCACGCTGCCGCCCAGCTGGTACATGCCCGCCTCGAAGCTCACGCGCGTGCGGGTGCTGGCCTTCTCGAAGATCATGGCCAGCGTGCGGTCCACCAGAGGGTGGTGCTTTTCGTAGGCTTTGAACTTCTTTTTGATAAGCGCGGCGCGCTCGAACAGGTAGGTGTATTCGTCGGCGGTGAGGTCGTTGAACTGCAGGTAGTGTTTCAGCGTTGTCGTCATGGCGGGGTTGCTCTTGTTCATTCGGCCAGGATGGCCTGGACCAGCGGCACCAGCTTGGCGACGATTTCATCGGCCTCGGCAGTGGTCAGGATCAGTGGTGGCACCAGACGGATCACGCTCTCGGCTGTGACCGACAGCAGCAGGCCCGCCTCGGCCGCGCGGCCAATCAGGGCGCCGCAGGGCTTGTTCAGCTCGATGCCCAGCATCAAGCCCTGGCCCCGGATTTCCTTCACGCCGGGCAGGCTACCCAACTGCTGCTGCAGGGCTGCCTTGAGGTGGTTGCCCACCGTGGCGGCATGGGCCAGCAGGCCATCTTCTTCCATGATGCGGATGGTTTCGACCCCTGCGCGCATGGCCAGCGGGTTGCCGCCAAAGGTGGTGCCGTGGTTGCCCGGCTGCAGCACGTTGGCCGCCTTGGGGCCAGCCACCACCGCGCCAATCGGCACGCCCGAGCCCAGGCCCTTGGCCAGGGGCATCACGTCGGGCACGATGCCGGCCCACTGGTGGGCAAACCATTTGCCGGTGCGTCCCATGCCGCATTGCACCTCGTCGATCATCATCAGCCAGTCGCGCTCGTCGCACAGCTTGCGTAGCTGCTGCAGGTATTCGGCCCGCATGGGGTTGATACCGCCTTCACCCTGGATGGTCTCGAAGAACACGGCCACCACGTTGGGGTTGCCTTCGGTGGCCTTTTTGATGGCTTCGATGTTGTTGACGGGCACGCGCACAAAGCCCTCGACCAGCGGGCCGAAGCCACTGTGGATCTTTGGATTGCCGGTGGCCGACATGGTGGCAATCGAGCGGCCGTGGAAGGCCTTTTCATACACCACGATTTCAGGCCGGGCAATGCCTTTGTCCACGCCGTACTTGCGCGCAATCTTCAGGGCCGCCTCGTTGGCCTCCAGGCCCGAATTGCAGAAGAACACGTTGGTCATGCCTGACAGTTCCACCAGCTTGGCGGCCAGCGTTTCCTGCAGTGGCACGTGGTAGTAGTTGGAGGTGTGGATGAGCTTGGTGAGCTGGTCCTGCAGCGCGGGCACGAGCTTGGCGTGGTTGTGGCCCAGCGTGTTCACGGCAATGCCGCCCAGGCCGTCGAGGTATTCCTTGCCATTCACATCCCACACCCGGCTGCCTTGTCCGCGGGCCAGCGCAATCGGTACGCGGCCATAGGTGTTCATCACATGGGGCGAGGCTGCCGGTGTGGAAGCGGTCATTGCACAAATCTCCAGACGGTACGGTGGTGGGGCGGCTTGTGGCCGTGTGCCCCGGAAAGCGAAGCACGATTCTAGGTGGAGCGTGCAGGCGATCTGTTGATGAATCCGCATCACTGCAATGCGCGCTGTGCAGCCGCGTTGCAGCGCGGGGCGGGGGGGTAGGGTGCCAGCTCTTATATAAGAGTTAGAATCCCGGTTGCAGTGCAGCATGCAGCGATCCTGTGCCTGCGCCACCCCTACCACTCCGATCTCCGATGGTTTCCCCCTCCGCCAAAGAAGTCTTTATCCAGGGTATCACCCAGGATGGGAAAACCTTTCGTCCCAGCGACTGGGCCGAACGGCTGGCCGGGGTGATGAGCAGCTTTCGACCGGGCGGGGCCCGGCCCGGCAGCCACCTGAGTTATTCGCCCTGGTGCATCCCGACCATGCTCAGCGGGGTGAAGTGCGTGGTGGTGCACAGCGACCTGCGCGACCACGAGCCCATGGCCTGGGATTTCGTCATCAACTTCGCGCGCGACAACAATCTGCAGGTGGCCGAGGCCTGCTTGCTGCCCGACCCTGCCCAGCAGCCCATGCCCTGAGCGACTGTGCGGTGGCCCGCGCCACCCGTGGCGCGCCGCCTTGTGCACCAGGCTTCCGATACCAGCGCAGAAACGAAAAAACCGCCCGGAGGCGGTTTCGTCGTTTTTTGCTGGCAGCGCACCCGTTACAAACGGCGAACGGCACATGCCGTTCGGGCTGGTTGCCTGCCGCAGCAGGCGATGAAAATCAGGCTGCTGCCAATGCCAGGGCTTTCACCTTGGTCGACAGACGGCTCTTGTCACGAGCAGCCTTGTTCTTGTGGAAGATGCCCTTGTCGGCCACCGAGTCCACCACGGCTTGCATCTTGGCGAACAGTTCGGTCGCCTTGGTCTTGTCGCCGGCCAGGACCGCCTTTTCGACGTTCTTGACTGCGGTACGGTATTTGGAGCGCAGCGAGGTGTTCGCAGCGTTGAGTTTGACGTCCTGACGGACGCGCTTGCGGCCCGACGCCAGGCGCGGGTTCTTTTTCTTGGGTTTTGCGGATGCCATGGTTGAATTCCTTAGGGTCTGTGGATGTTGCCAGCAAAGCCCGAAATTATATCCCAGGCCGCGTTTGAGGGGGCTGCTGAACGTTCAGCAGGCGGCAGACCGCCCGAGAGTGCTGTGCCTCACGCCGGGCACACAAACTTCATCCCCGGCTCACATCGCCGTCCCAGACTGGTTGTTTTTTTCTGGAGTGATTGATGTCGCCACCCATGCCATCCAGCGGGCCCAACGCTGCCGTTGCTGCCGCAGCACATACACTCCCACGGGTGTCCTTGCTCAAAGCTGCCTCCACCGTCTCCCTGCTGACCCTGGCCTCCCGCGTGACGGGCCTGGCGCGCGACCTTCTCATGGCGTCCGTCTTCGGGGCCAATGCCCTGACCGACGCGTTCAATGTCGCTTTCCGCATTCCCAACCTGTTTCGGCGCCTGTTTGCCGAGGGCGCTTTCAGCCAGGCCTTTGTGCCGGTGCTGGCCACCACGCGCACGCAGCAGGGCGACGACGCCACCCGCACGCTGATTGCGGCGGTGGCCACTGCGCTGGCCTGGGTGCTGCTCATCGTGTGCGTGGCCGGTGTGCTGGGCGCGCCCGCGCTGGTGTGGGCGCTGGCCAGCGGGCTGCGCCAGACCCCCGAGGCCTACGACGCCGCCGTGCTGATGACGCGCTGGATGTTCCCCTACATCGGCTTCATGTCGCTGGTGGCGCTGTCGGCAGGCATCCTCAACACCTGGAAGCACTTTGCCGTGCCCGCCGCGTCGCCCGTGCTGCTCAACCTGTGCATGATTGGCGCGGCCTGGCTGGGTGCGCCGCAGCTTGAAGCCCGTGGCATCGAGCCCATTTACGCCATGGCCGGGGGGGTGATGCTGGGCGGGGTGCTGCAGCTTGCGGTGCAAGTCCCGGCGCTGGCGCGGCTGGGCTTGCTGCCGCGCATCGGCGTCACCTGGGGTCGCGTGCGCAGCGCCTGGGCCGATGCGGGCGTGCGCCGCGTGCTCACCCTCATGGGCCCGATCCTGCTGGGCGTGGGCGTGGCGCAGATCTCGCTGATGATCAACACGCAGATTGCGTCTTACCTCACGCCGGGCAGCGTGACTTGGCTCTTTTACGCTGACCGCCTGATGGAGTTCCCCACCGCGCTGCTGGGCGTGGCGCTGGGGGTGGTGCTCACTCCGCAGCTCACTGCGGCCAAGGCGGCTGGCGATGCGCAGAAATATTCGGCCATGCTCGACTGGGGCCTGCGCATCGTCGTGCTGCTGGCGGTGCCCTGCGCGGTAGCGCTGCTCACGTTTTCCACGCCGCTGGTGGCCACGTTGTTTCACCACGGCAAGCTGGCCGATTCGGATGTGGGTCAGATTGCGGTGGCCCTGTCGGGCTACGGCGCGGGGCTGATCGGGCTGGTGGCCATCAAGGTGCTGGCTCCGGGCTACTACGCCAGCCAGGATGTGCGCACGCCAGTCAAGATCGCGATTGCCGTGCTGGTCATCACCCAGATTCTCAACATCGCGCTGGTGCCCTTCATGGCCCATGCGGGGCTGGCGCTGTCGATCGGTCTGGGGGCGGTCATCAACGCCTTGTGGCTGCTGGTGGGGCTGGTGCGGCGCGGCAGCTTCCAGCCGCAGCCGGGTTGGGGCCGGTTTGTGCTGCAGGTGCTGGCCGCCAGCACACTACTGGCGGTGCTGCTGGCGTGGAGCTCCCAGCATTTCGACTGGATCGCCATGCGTTCGCAGAGCCTGCAGCGCGTGGGCCTGCTGGCCGCAGTCATGGTGGCGGCGGTGGTGCTTTATTTTGGCGCGCTGTGGGCTGCGGGGCTCAAACTGCGCCAGATGCTGCGCCGCTGAGCACCCAAGCACAGACCGAATTGCAGGTAGCCGTCGAAAATGGCCCTGAAAATCGCGTGTCCTGCTGCTTGACGCCGCAGGCTCAGCCCCTTAAAACCCTGTTATGACCCTGAGCTATTCCGTGCCCACCTCGCTGGAGTACTTTGCATCGCTGGTGCAAAGCGACGACCACTTCCCGCTGCTGGAGGCTGCGGCCAGCCTGGCCCAGGATGAGTACCCCGAGCTTGACGTGCAGCAGTTGCTCGGCGATGTGGACCAGCTGCTGGCGCGCCTCAAGCGCCGCCTGCCGGCCGATGCGCCATCGCTGCAGCGTTTGCGCACACTGAACCAGTTCTTTTTTGTCGATCTGGGCTTTGCCGGTAACGTCAACAACTACGACGACCCGGAAAACAGCTACCTCAACGCTGTGCTGCGCACGCGCCGCGGTATCCCTATTTCGCTGGCAGTCGTCTGGATGGAGCTGGCACAGGGCCTGGGCCTGCATGCCCGGGGTATTGCGTTTCCGGGGCATTTCATGGTCAAGGTGCTGCTGCCCAAGGGGCAGGTGGTGCTCGATCCGATCACCGGCCAGTCGCTCAGCCGCGAGGAACTGGCGGAGCGGCTGGAACCCTACAGGCGCGGCAACGGGCTCGTGGATGATTATGAGGTGCCTCTGGGCCTGTACCTGCAGGCTGCCTCGCCGCGAGACATCATTGCCCGCATGCTGCGCAACCTCAAGGAAGTGCACCGCACCCAGCATGACTGGCATCGCCTGGTGGCCGTGCTGGACCGCCTGATCGTGCTGCTGCCCCAGGCCTGGGGCGAACGGCGCGACCGCGGCTTGGCCCATGCCGAGCGCGGCGATTCAATCCAGGCTGTGGCCGATCTGGAGGCCTATCTGGACAATGTGGAAGACGGATTGGACGTGGACCTGATTGCCGACCGGCTGAGCGCGTTGCGGGGTGGGCGCTACTAGGGACTGTTCGCGCTGGTAAAACAGTGTGAACGTGCACCTAGCGGCGCACCGGGGCGCTACACCAGCCCCACCGCCACCAGTTCCTTCTTGAGGTACGCGTAAAACAGCGGCGCTGCCACCAGCCCCGCCGGGCCAAACACCGCTTCGGCCACGAACATGACCGACAGCAGTTCCCACACGCCCATGTGCGTGCGGCGGCCCACCACCTTGGCGTTGATCACGTACTCGGCCTTGTGGATCAGGATCAGGAAACCCAGGCAGGCTGCAGCAGTCAGCGGCGATACCGACAGGCCCACGATGGTCATGACCACGTTGCACACCAGATTGCCCACGATGGGCACCAGCCCCGCAACAAAGGTAAAGGTGATGAGCAACGGCGTGTAGGGCAGCGCCATGCCCCACAGGGGCAGCACGAAGAGCAGGAACAGTGCCGTGAGCACCGCGTTGAACGCCGCGATCCAGAACTGCGCTGCAACGATCTGGCGAAAGGCCTCGCCAAACAGCACGATGCGCTGGTGCAGCGCCTGCGCCAGCGGCCCCAGGTCCACCGGGGGCGGGCGCACCGCGGCCAGTGCACCAATGATCAGGCCCACGTAGGCAAACAGCAGCCCGGCCAGCCAGGCCCGGCCAGCCATGGCCAGTGCCCCGGCCTTGGCACCCAGGTAGGCGGCAATGGTGCGCTGGATTTCCGCAGCGCCCTCGGGCAGATGGGCTGCCATGTCGGGCGGCAGCTTCAGGCGCAATTCGAGCACGGTGCGGGCCATGTAGTTGAGCAGCTCACGGTATTGCTGGGGGGCTTCCACCAGGTAGCCCCGCGAATGCGTGAGCCCGACAGCCAGCAGGGTTAGCGGCAGCAGCATGACGACCCCCGCTGCGGCGACCTGCGCCAGACGCAACGTGCGCACCGGCGTCGTGCTGAACCGGCGGGATGCGCGAACCAGGCCGCCCGTGAGCCATCGGGTGAGCAAAAAGCCCAGGCATACGCACAGCAGGCCGGGCAGCAGCCCACGCCACATCACCAGCAGCAGCGTACCGGCCACCAGCAGGTAGCTGGTGATGACTACCCCACGGCTGAGCGCAGCACCGGGCGGTGCAGGCAGGGCGATGGGGGCGTCAGCCGGTGCGTCGCTGCGCGCCGGGGGGGCGTCGGAGCCGACGTCGTACAGGGCGGGGGGGAGCGCCATGCGCTGTTCAGGTGGGGTGAAAAAAGGGCGGCGGGGTGAAAGATCCGGGTGTGCTCAGCCCACCGTCACGGCAGCGCCGTCGCCGCGGGCCGCGATCACGCCGATCTCATACACCACCTCGCCCGCCGCGCGCAGCGTGGTGGCCGTGGCCGCTGCGGCAGCGGCATCCACCACCACCACCATGCCGATGCCGTTGTTGAAGGTGCGGTTCATTTCGATGTCGTCAATGCCCGCAGTGGCCTGCAGCCAGGCAAACAGCTCGGTCTGGGGCCAACTGCCTTTTTTGAGGTGGGCGGCGGTGCCCTCGGGCAGTACGCGGGGGATGTTCTCCAGCAGGCCACCGCCAGTGATGTGGGCCAGTGCCTTGATGCCGCCGGCATTTTCCGAGTGAGGATGGACGGCCAGCGCAGCCAGCACGTTCTTCACATACAGGCGGGTGGGTTCCATCACGGCCTGCCGGAAGGGCTTGCCGTCCAGCGTGGCGGGTACCGTGCCCGCTGCTTCGACGCGATCAATGCACTTGCGCACCAGGCTGAAGCCGTTGGAATGCACTCCGGCTGAGGCCAGGCCCAGCACCACGTCGCCGGGCTTCACATCCTTGCCGGTCAGGATTTTTGACTTCTCAACCGCACCCACGGCAAAGCCGGCCAGGTCGTATTCACCGGCCGGGTACATGCCCGGCATTTCGGCGGTTTCACCGCCGATCAGGGCGCAGCCGCTCAGCTCGCAGCCCTTGGCAATGCCGCCCACTACGGCGGCGGCCGTGTCCACATCGAGCTTGCCACAGGCAAAGTAGTCAAGAAAGAACAGCGGTTCGGCGCCCTGCACCAGCACGTCGTTGACGCTCATGGCCACCAGGTCGATGCCCACGGTGTCGTGCATGTTCCATTCGAACGCCAGTTTCAGCTTGGTGCCCACGCCATCGGTGCCGCTGACCAGCACGGGCTCTTTGTAGCGCTTGGGCACTTCGAACAGCGCGCCGAAGCCGCCAATGCCGGCCAGCACACCTTCGCGCATGGTCTTCTTGGCCAGTGGCT
>JBKCTS010000406.1:0-6804 GCA_046318695.1 Acidovorax sp. | reverse complement strand
CCCTGCACCGACAGGCCGAAGGTAAGACAGCAAACCCTTCAGACCTACCTGACGCCGAATCTTGCTCGTCGGGAGACGTCCATGTAAGAGCGTCCCTAGCGTCACCGGCAGGCCCTAGCCTCCGCGCGCGACATCCGCCAGCCGCTGGGCGCAGGCATTGGCCTGTGCCGCGTCGCGCGCCTCGACCATGACGCGCAGCAGTGGCTCTGTGCCGCTGGCCCGTATCAGCACACGGCCGGTGCCAGCCAGTTCCCGCTGCACAGCCTGCGTGGCTTCCGAAAGAAGCCGGTTCGCCTTCCAGTCCTGTCCAGCGGCCAGGCGCACGTTGAGCAGTACCTGCGGGTACAGCGACACGCCCGCCAGAAGCTGCTGCAGGGTGCTGGCGCTGCGTACGCAGGCCTGCAGCACCTGCAGCGCACTGATCAAGCCATCGCCGGTGGTATGTCTGTCCAGCGCCAGCAAGTGACCTGAACTTTCACCGCCCAAAACCCACTGATGGTTGACCAGTTCCTCCAGCACATAGCGGTCACCCACATTGGCGCGCACAAACTTCACGCCCTTGGACTGCAAAGCCACCTCGATGGCCATGTTGGTCATCAGGGTACCAACCACACCCGGAACATGCTCATCCCGGCCCATCCGGTCCATGGCCATCAGGTACAGAAGTTCGTCCCCGTTGTAAAGCCGACCCGCAGAATCCACAATCTGCAGCCGGTCGGCATCGCCGTCGAGTGCCACCCCGTAATCTGCATGGTTTGCCCGCACTGCGCGCACCAGGGCATCGGGGTGCGTTGCGCCAACTTGGTGGTTGATATTGATACCGTCCGGCGCGCAACCAATCGACAGTACCTCAGCCCCCAGTTCGTGGAAAACCTTGGGCGCAACCTGGTATGCCGCCCCATGTGCGGCGTCCACCACGATCTTCACGCCCCGCAAGGTCAAATCCTGCGGAAAGGTGCTCTTGCAAAACTCGATATAGCGACCCGCCGCGTCATTGAGACGCCGGGTCTTTCCGAGACTCGCCGACTCTACCCACGTAGGCGGTTCGGCCAAAGCAGCTTCCACATCGAACTCCCACGCGTCTGGCAACTTCGTGCCCTGGGCGCTGAAAAACTTGATGCCGTTATCCGGATAGGGGTTGTGGCTTGCACTGATGACCACCCCCAGACTCGCGCGCTGCGCCCTGGTGAGGTATGCCACACCCGGGGTCGGCAGCGGTCCGAGCAACACCACATCGACGCCAGCAGAGTTAAAGCCTGATTCCAGCGCGCTTTCCAGCATGTAGCCCGAAATGCGGGTGTCTTTGCCAATCAGTACCGTCGGACGTTCTTCGGTTCGGCGCAACACCCGGCCCACCGCATGCGCCAGGCGCAAAACGAAGTCCGGCGTGATGGGCGGCTGACCTACCGTGCCCCGAATGCCATCTGTTCCAAAGTATTGGCGTTGTGTCATGTTGCGTCCACTCGTTGTGATCTCGGTTCTTCTTGGTTCTTGTTGTCTGCAATGCAGCGGCAACGCCGTCCAGACCTCAGGCGTTTTGCATGGCTTCAAGCACGGCAAGGGCTGCCACCGTGTCACGCACGTCGTGCACCCGCACCACAGCAGCGCCCTGCTCGACCGCAAGCAACGCCGCCGCGATGCTCGGCACCATGCGCTCATCCACAGGCCGGTCGGTCACCGCGCCCAGCGATGACTTGCGTGACCAGCCACAGAGCACCGGGAATCCCGAGGCAAGCAGTGCCCGCTGGTGCCTTAGCAAAGCGAAGTTCTGCGCGACCGTCTTGCCGAAACCGATGCCTGGGTCCAGCATGATTTGATTATTTTTGACCCCTCGCGCAAGCAGCGATTGCGCTGATAGCTCCAGAAATGATAGCACCTGGGTCACAACGTCGCCCTCCATGGGTGCCAGTTGCATGGTCTGCGGATCACGATGCATGTGCATCAGGCACACACCGCAGTCGGGGTACAAAGCGATCACGCTGGCAGCGCCCGGCTGCCTTAACGCCCAAATGTCGTTGATGATGTCCGCCCCCAGATCCAGCACTGCGCGCATCACTTGCGGCTTGTAGGTATCCACCGAAATGGGTACGCCCAGGGTGACCGCGTGCCGAACCACCGGCAAAACCCGCGCCATCTCTTCCTCCAAGGGCACGGGCGGACTGCCAGGACGGGTGGACTCGCCGCCAATATCGAGAATGTGGGCACCCTGCGCCAGCAACTGCTCGCAGTGCCTCAGGGCCGAACTGGTTGTGGCATGGCGACCACCGTCCGAAAACGAGTCGGGAGTGATGTTGACGATACCCATCACCTTGGGTCGGTCAAGGTCAACTTGGAAACGAGACGTTTGCCAGAACATGAAAAAGGTACTGAAACAACGATCGGCGATAACCGGCGTTACACGGTTGCAAGCCAGGTACTTTGCGAAGTCAAGGACATTGACGTTTAAAACCTTATAACGGGCCCGGCGCACAAGGCTCCGTTCAGATCGATTGGCCGAGGTAATGGGCGCACGGCGCGTCCGTCTTCGGCAGAGATCACCGCCCTTTTCGGGCAACAGCGAAGCCCGCCGTCCACTGTCATTGCCTAGCCCCCAGGCACCGATGTCATCGAAGACCTGCAAGGCCAGAGTCCCGACATCGCCGCCAGTCTACATGCCGAGCCCCCTGGTGCAGTTTTGACCGTTCGCGCACACGCGAGCAAGCGCCGCCGGCTGTTGGCTGCTCAAGACCGCGGGCGGCAGCACCCAGGCCTGCCAAGGTCTGAAGGCGCGACAAGGCCGGGGCCACCCTTGACTGAGTAGCGAAGGAAGACCCCGGCCCAAGATGCGTCCGCTGTATGAACTCAGCGGCCGTAAGTTGCCGTGAATACGGCTTTTGCGATCGTGTTGGCGTTCACCATGAACCCGGCAAGCGAAGCGGTCGGCTGCGCCGGAACGGGCAGCTTGTCAACCTTCAGCGCGTACAACGTAAAGACGTAGCGATGCGGCTTGTCGCCCACAGGCGGGCACGGACCGCCCCAGCCTGGCATGCCAAAGTCCGTCGCCACCTGCTTGGCCGCTTCGGGCAGCCTTGTGCCGTCGGACGCGCCAGCGCCGCGAGCCAGGCTGGTGACATGGGCTGGGATATCGGTCACAACCCAGTGCCAAAAGCCCGCGCCACCCGTCTGGGCATCAGGATCGTGCACCATGAGCGCCAAGCTCTTGGTACCTGCTGGTGGGTTGCTCCATTCAAGCGAAGGCGACACGTTCTGGCCCGTGCAGCCAAAGCCGTTGAACGCGAACTGCTGCGCAATCGATCCGCCATCGGGCACATCGGCGCTCTTGAGGGTGAAGGCCGACTGCGCGTGGCCAGGCATGGAAATGGCCAGCAAAGCAGCAGCGGCCACGGAACCCAAGGTAGTGATCAGCATATTCTTCATGGTCAACCTCACGCGGCGGCACGCAACGAGACCAGGTCGAGCGCTTTCAGGACCAGTTGAGCGACCAATTCCGAGGACTGCGGGTTTTGGCCAGTGATGAAACGACCATCATGAATGGCGAAGGCTGCCCAATTCGGGGCCGATTCAAATCGAGCCCCCAGCGCGCGCAGGCGGCTCTCGAGATGGAACGGCACAACACCGTTCAGACCCACCTCGGCCTCCTCGGCATCCGTGAAGGCGTTGATGCGCACACCGCGCACTACAGAGAGGCCGTCAGGACCCTTTGCCGTCACAAGTGCGGACGCCCCATGGCAAACCGTGGCAATGATCTTATTGCCAGCGTAGGCTGCCTCAACCGCACGGGTGACGCCCGGGTCGGTCGGTAGGTCCCACATCGTGCCGTGGCCGCCGGGGAAGAAAACGGCGTCATAGCTGCCGGCATCGACTGCGCTGGCGCGCTGCGTTTGCTTGAGTTCGGCTTGCAGTTTGCCGTCGGCCAGAAAGCGTTCGACGATGGGCGCATTCGAGCCGCGGGGCTTGAGGCTACCCGGGTCCACCGGAACAGCGCCGCCTTGCGGCGATGCCAGGTGCACAACGGCACCAGCATCGACCAGCGCGAAGTAGGGCGTAGCCACCTCTTCGGCCCAAAAGCCTGTGGCCTGCCCCGTATCGCCCATGAGGGCGTGGGAAGTGAGGATCATCAAAATTTTGCGTGACATGGTTTGCTCCATTTGGATCAATGCGAGATTGCGAGAGTCAGCCGTCGAATCCACTGTGTTCCAGGGCCTGCGCGGCTACCACCGACCACCTCTCGTATTCGCTACGAAGGCCGTCCATGGTTTTCCTTTCAACAGAGAAGACAAACCGAACTGACGACGTGAATGTATGTATGCTTTCAAAGCTGGTAAATACCAGTCAATGAACTATATTTATTACGCAAGGGAATGCATGACTCGAAACTTCGATCCGATTCAGCTAGGCACCATCGAACTCTTTTGCAAAGCGGCCGAGTTGGGCAGCTTCACACGGACCGCGCATGCACTGGGGCTCACGCAAGGGGCTGTGAGCCGATCCATCGCGCGTCTTGAACAGCGCCTCGGGGTGCAGTTGTTCCAGCGAACCACGCGCAGCATTCGCCTGACCGACGATGGCGAGCTCTACCGCTCTCAGTGCCAGCAGGCGCTCGACCAGATCGCCGAGGCTGAACGGGCCATCACCGGCCATCAACCTGAACCCACAGGAACTTTGCGCATCAGCGCACCCACCACCTACGCCAACTATCGCTTGATGCCCTGGCTGCCCGCCTTCTGCGAGCGCTACCCCAAAGTGGCCGTGGATGTGAACGTGTCAAACCGGAACATCGACTTCTTCGACGAGGGCTACGACCTGGCCATTCGGCTCGGGGAGCCAAAGGACTCGCGACTGATCGCACGACGGCTGGAAAATGCCACGCTGGGAATATTCGCCTCGCCCGACTATCTGAAGCGGCACGGCACGCCACACGACCTGGACGCGCTACGGGAACATCAGCCCATACAGTTTGTTCTGCCAAGCACCGGACGGCCGATGCCGTGGATTTTGCGCAGCGAGGGGCAGGACATTGACTTCACATTCCACAGCCGCCGCAGAGTGCATGAGGACGTGCTCGCCGCAGTGCACTGGGCCAAAGCCGGCGGCGGACTGTTTCAGATTTACCACTTCATCGCCGCAGACTTCGTTGCACGCGGTCAATTGGTTGAAGTGCTGCAGGCCTTGGGCGGACGAACGCGCCCCTTCAATGCGCTTTATCCGCAAAACAGGCATCTCTCCGCCAGGGTGAGGGCCTTTGTCGACTTCTTGGTCGAACAGTCATCGTCCGAAAACCAACCGCTGCCATAGGGAACCTGGGCACACTTGCCTGCGGGCTGCGCTGGCGCGGACCCGGGCAGTCCGCGACGTTGCTTTTTTTTCAATAGCTTGGCTGATGGCTGCAAAAAGCGCCTTGTGGTCTGTTGCGAGCCACATCAGCGCATCCTCGCGGGGTGATGCTGTTCGCGAGATCAGACCATCAGCGCGTCCGACTTTTCTCGAACGCTGCTTTTGAAATGGACGCAGTCAAACGGCCAAAGTCGCAATGCTGTTCAGTGAAATCAGGCCGCAGTGGGCGCAGCATCTGAAGCGACTGCGGGAGTCCCACCGCTGGAGCTATCGCCGCCTGAGGGTGGCGTGCGTGGCGACCAGTCTTTGGGAGGACGGGGCTCCTTGCCAGCCATGATGTCATCGAGCTGCTCGGTATCGATGGTTTCCCACTCGAGCAGCGCCTTGGCCATGGCGTGCATCTTGTCGCTATTCTCTTCGATGAGGCGGCGGGCCAGGTTGTACTGCTCATCAATGATGCGCCGGACTTCCAGATCGACCTTCTCCATGGTCTGCTCGCTCATGGTGGTGGTCTTGGTCACCGAGCGGCCCAAGAACACCTCACCCTCGTTTTCTGCATACACCATCGGGCCCAGGGCGTCGGTCATGCCGTAGCGGGTGACCATGTCCCGCGCAATGTGCGTGGCGCGCTCAAAGTCGTTGCTGGCGCCCGTGGTCATCTGGTTCATGAACACTTCCTCGGCGATCCGGCCGCCGAAGAGCATGCTGATCTGGTTGAGCATGTACTCGCGGTCATAGCTGTACCGGTCCTGCGCTGGCAGGCTCATCGTGACACCCAGGGCACGGCCACGGGGAATGATGGTGACCTTGTGCACGGGATCGCACTTGGGCAGCAGCTTACCGATCAAGGCATGACCTGACTCGTGGTAGGCCGTGTTGCGGCGCTCTTCCTCGGGCATGACCATGCTCTTGCGCTCAGGCCCCATCAGGATCTTGTCCTTGGCCTTCTCGAAGTCCTGCATCTCCACGGTCCGCGCATTGCGGCGGGCTGCCATCAGGGCGGCCTCGTTGCACAGGTTAGCCAGGTCCGCGCCACTCATGCCCGGCGTGCCACGCGCAATGATGCTCGGCGCAACATCCTGGCCAATCGGGATCTTGCGCATATGCACGTTCAGGATTTGCTCGCGGCCACGGATGTCGGGCAGCGTCACATACACCTGGCGGTCAAAACGGCCGGGGCGCAGCAATGCGGCATCAAGAATGTCAGGGCGGTTGGTTGCCGCCACCACAATCACGCCCAGGTTGGTTTCAAAACCATCCATCTCGACCAGCATCTGGTTCAAGGTCTGCTCGCGTTCGTCGTTGCCGCCGCCCAAGCCTGCGCCACGCTGGCGGCCCACCGCGTCGATTTCATCGATGAAGATGATACACGGTGCGTTTTTCTTGCCCTGTTCGAACATGTCACGCACGCGGGAGGCGCCGACGCCGACAAACATTTCCACGAAGTCGGAACCCGAGATGGTGAAGAAG
>JBKCTS010000405.1:0-1669 GCA_046318695.1 Acidovorax sp. | reverse complement strand
GAACCCATGGGAATGATGCAGGAGTTCAGGGAATTTGCCGTCAAGGGCAACGTGATCGACCTTGCGGTCGGCGTCATCATTGGCGGCGCTTTTGGCAAGATCGTGGACTCTGTGGTGTCCGACCTGATCATGCCCGTCGTCGGACTGGCGTTTGGCAAGCTGGATTTTTCCAGCCATTTCATTGCGCTGGGCAGCGTGCCGCCCGGCACTGCCATGACGCTGGATGCCATCAAGAAAGCCGGTGTCCCGGTGCTGGCCTATGGCAGCTTCCTGACCGTGGCGGTCAACTTCTTGATCCTGGCGTTCATCATCTTTCTGATGGTCAAGCAGATCAACCGGATGAAGCGGGAAGCGCCTGCCGAACCAGCGGCCGCGCCTGATGCGCCTGCGGAGGACATCGTGCTCTTGCGAGAAATCCGCGACAGCCTCAAGCGCTGAGACCGGTCAGATCTGGCCACCGAGCGCCCCCGCCCTGCCCAGTGCGGGGGGCCGGGCGCAAGCGGGGCGTTTGCACAGATTGCGCACAGCGTGCACGACTCGCGAGCCCTCGCGGGCGCGCTGCCGTTCGGCCATGCCCTGCTACCCTGCCAGCAGGCGGGCCATTCGCACCGCTTCGATCAGGCTCGCGGCGTCGGCCTTGCCCTGGCCCGCACTATCAAAGGCGGTTCCATGGTCGGGACTGGTGCGTACAAGCGGCAGACCCAGTGTGACGTTCACCCCCTTGTCCACGCCCAGGTACTTGACCGGAATCAAGCCCTGGTCGTGGTACATCGCCACCACCACATCAAATTCACCCGCGCGCTGCGGGGTGCTGCGGGCCCGCATGAACACTGTGTCGGGCGCAACTGGCCCCGTCACGTCAAGCCCCTCGGCGCGAGCTGCCGCTATGGCGGGCGCAATCACCTCAATTTCCTCCTGACCGAAAAGTCCTCCCTCGCCTGCATGCGGGTTGAGCCCCGCCACGGCCATCCGCGGCCTTCGCCCCAGACTGCGAATCAAGGCCGTATCGGTAATGCGCAAGGTCTGGAGCACAGCGTCGTAAGTGACTGCGGCGATGGCATCGCGCAGGGACATGTGAATGCTGACCAGCACCGTGCGCAGTTCATCGCTGGCCAGCATCATGCGCACCGGCATTTCACCGAGGTCCACCCCCACATGGGAGGCCGCCTGCGCCTGCAGCAGCTCGGTATGACCCGGATAGTCAATGCCTGCGGCCGCGAGCGCCTCCTTGTGCAGGGGAGCCGTCACGATGGCGTCAATCCGCCCCGCCAGCGCCGCCCGCGCGGCCCACGTCACGCACGCGGCAGCCGCCTGCCCCGCTGCAGCGCTGATGCGGCTCCACGGCTGCGGGCCCGCAAGCCCGGGCAGCTGAAGCACGGGCACGCAGCACGGCGGCATGTGCAGTGCTTGCGCGGGTTCATCAATCTGCCCAACCGGCAAGGCAGGCACCCCCGGCGCGGCGAGGATCTGGCCCGCCCGCCGCAGGGTGGCGACATCGCCCACCACGAAACAGCCGCGCATCAACTCGGGCTGGTCTCGGAACGCCTTGGCAATCACTTCGGGGCCAATCCCGGCCGAGTCACCCTGGGTGATGGCGATGTTTTTCATGGGAAATATCTAATAAAAATATGCACCGACGCACGGCCTGTATGGCTGATACGCTATATTT
>JBKCTS010000404.1:0-1121 GCA_046318695.1 Acidovorax sp. | reverse complement strand
CGTGCGCAATGTGAAGGCGTTCTTCAGCACCAAGCGCGCAAAATTTGATACAAAACTGCCACTCGCGCTTGATTAAACCTAAAAACGGCAGTTGACCGCTTGTCATCTTGTCGCACACCCCGTGGCCTCGGGCCTTGGGTTGTTTTTGCAGCCTCACCTTTGGGGGGACAGCGCTATGCACTTGCCGGCACCGCTTTTGGAGCGCCATGCGGCGGTGCTTCTCCTTGCAGGCACGAGCCTGCCGCGTCGTCGCGCCTTGCCTGGCACCCCAACAGCAGCGCTGGCAAATGCATCCAACTGCCGTTTTTAGGTTAAGTTGAATTTATTGCTATCAAGTCAATAGCATTTGATGCATCGCCGCTCGCTGGGGGGCGGCTGCGCTGCCAGGGGCGCCGTGCCCCACAGCGCCAGCGGCGTCGGCCTGCAGCGCGGTCAGGCACCCGGCGCAACGGCGGGCCACTGCACCTGCACGGTGCACCCGGCACCTGGGCGGGCGGTCGCCGTGATCTCGCCCCCGTGCCGATGTGCAATGAGCCTGCACAGGGCCAGCCCGGCGCCCACGCCCTCGAATTCCGACTCGCGGTGCAGCCGCTGGAACACGCCAAACAACGACCCGGCGCGTGCGGGGTCGAACCCGACACCGTTGTCCTCGATGGTGAAGGCCACCTGACCCGGCGGCGCTGGCACCGGGGCAATGGCAATCACCGGCGGCGCAGCGCTGCGTGAGAACTTGAGCGCGTTGCCCAGCAGGTGCACGAGCATGTCGTGCAGCAGCGCCGCATCGGCCTGCAGCACGGGCAGATCGGGCGCCACATGCCACTGGGGTGTGGCCCCGGTGGCCGCGTGCAGCCCATCGGATTGCACCCGCTGCGTGATCGCCTGGGCCTGGGCCTGCTCCTGGGCCTGTTGCAATGCCTGCGCCAATGGCACCGGCTCGGGCCGCAGCGGTGCGCGGCCCGCGCGGGCGATGGCCAGCAGCCCGTCGAGCATGTGCCCCATGCGGCGGGCAGACTGGTCCATGGTGTCCAGAAACTCCTGCGCCTCTTGAAGCTCCGGGCGCGTGCCCACATCGCTGGGCAGATCGGACAGCACCTCGCGCACCAGCGCCCCGAACGATGTGA
>JBKCTS010000403.1:0-7229 GCA_046318695.1 Acidovorax sp. | reverse complement strand
GCGTCTTCCGGGAACTGCGCGGTGCGCAGCACGCGCACGTCCTCAATGCGCTTGACGGCGCGGGCCGATGGGCTGCCAGCCAAATCCATGCTGAATTCCTGGTCGCGAAAGACGGTCAGTCCCTCCTTGAGGCTGAGCTGGAACCAGTCGCGGCAGGTGACACGGTTGCCCGTCCAGTTATGGACGTATTCGTGACCCACCACGCTTTCGATGTTGGCGAAGTCGGTGTCCGTGGCAGTGGACTCACTGGCCAGAACGTACTTCGTGTTGAAGATGTTCAGCCCCTTGTTTTCCATGGCACCCATGTTGAAGTCGCTGGTGGCAACGATCATGAACCGCTCCAGATCCAGCGGCAGGCCAAAGCGTGCTTCGTCCCACGCCACGCTGCGCATCAGCGAGTTCATGGCGTGCTCGGTCTTGCCCAGGTCGCCGGGGCGCACGTACACCTGCAGCAGGTGGTCGGTGCCTGATCGGCTTTTGATCTTCTGCTCGCGCGCCACCAGCTTGCCTGCCACCAGGGCAAACAGGTAGCAGGGTTTTCGGTGCGGATCGACCCACTTGGCAAAGTGGCGGCCCTCGTCCAGAGGGCCACTGTCCACCAGGTTGCCGTTACTCAGCAGCACCGGGTACTGGGCCTTGTCGGCACGCAGCGTGACGGTGTAGCTGGCCATCACGTCGGGGCGGTCCAGGAAATACGTGATGCGACGAAAGCCCTCGGCCTCGCACTGTGTGAAGAATGTGCCCTGGCTCACGTACAGGCCCATCAACTGGGTGTTCTTGGCGGGGCAGCACGTGCTGAAGATCTCCAGCGCAAAGGGTTCCTCGCCCTCAGGCAGGTTCTCCAGCACCAGGCGCGAGCCGTCCATCTTGAACGACGTGCCCTGGCCGTTGACCAGCACGCGTGCCAGGTTCAGGTCTTCACCATCCAGGCGCAGCGGCTGCGCGGGCACGGCCAGGTTGCGCCGCATGGTCATGCGGTTGAGCACGCGCGTCTTGGCAGGATCCAGGTCGAATGTGAGATCGACGCTGTCGATCCAGTAGGCGGGCGCGCTGTAGTCCTCGCGCCGGATGGCGATGGCCGGGCTTGCGCCGTCGCCACTACCGTCTGCGTTATGCAGTTGCAACATGGATGCTCTCCAGAAAGTCGGTGATCATGGGTTGGATGCACTCGCGCGCTGCCGCCCGCGTGCATGCGCCTGATTGCGGCATGTGGGCCTTCATCTACACGCCCTGCTTGAGCGAGGCTTCGATGAATGCATCGAGGTCGCCGTCCAGCACCTTTTGCGTGGCCGAAATTTCGACGTTGGTGCGCAGGTCCTTGATGCGGCTGTTGTCCAGCACATAGCTGCGAATCTGGTGGCCCCAGCCCACGTCGGTCTTGGTGTCTTCCAGCTTTTGCTGCTCTTCCTGGCGCTTGCGCATTTCGAAGTCATACAGTCGCGAGCGCAGGCGCTGCCATGCAATGTCGCGGTTGCCATGCTGGCTGCGGCCGTCCTGGCACTGCACCACGATACCGGTGGGGATGTGCGTCAGGCGCACGGCCGAGTCGGTCTTGTTGATGTGCTGCCCGCCCGCGCCGGATGCGCGGAAAGTGTCGGTGCGAACGTCGGCTGGGTTGATCTCGATCTGGATCGAATCATCGATCTCTGGGTACACGAACAGGCTGGCAAAGCTGGTGTGCCTGCCGCCCGAGGAGTCGAAAGGGCTCTTGCGCACCAGGCGATGCACGCCGGTTTCGGTGCGCAGCAGGCCATAGGCGTACTCGCCCTCGACCTTGATGGTTGCGCTCTTGATGCCGGCAACGTCGCCCGGGGTTTCTTCCTCGACCGTGGTCTTGAAGCCCTTGCGCTCGGCGTACTTGAGGTACTGGCGCAGCAGCATGCTGGCCCAGTCGCAGGCTTCGGTGCCGCCGGCACCGGCCTGGATGTCAACAAAGCAGTTGAGCGGGTCGGCTTCTTTGCTGAACATCCGGCGGAACTCGAGTTCCTCGATCAGCGGGCGCAGCTTGGCCGTCTCAGACTCAATGGTGATGAGGCCGGCTTCGTCGCCATCGTCCTTGCTCATCTCGTACAGCTCGGCGTTGTCGGCCAGCTCGCGGGTGAGCTTGTCCAGCGTGACCACAACGCCGGACAGGGATTTTTGCTCCTTGCCGAGTTCCTGTGCCTTCTTGGGGTCGTTCCAGACGGCCGGGTCTTCCAGCGACGCGTTTACCGTGCGAAGGCGCTCGTACTTGGCATCGAAGTCAAAGATACCTCCGTAACTCTTGCGTGCGCAAAGCCAGGTCGCTGAGGGTGGTGCCGATGAGGTTGATGCGTTCTGCGTCCATGGTGCTTGTCCTGGGTGTTCTGTGGAGTAACCCGCAATTTTCTCATGGGATGGGTTTGGGGCCAGGCGGCCGGGGCCAATGGAGCGCTGCTCGCGCCGAACCCACCTCCATGCACGGAGTTGTTTTCAAAATTGATAGCAGTCTGTGCTTACGCAGCAAGCGCGAAAGCCTTTTTTTATTTCAATTTTTTCAGGGTGCGTCCAGAAATTGCTCGATCAGGCGGGCCACCTGCTGGGGTTGGTCGTGGTGCAGCATGTGTCCGGCCCCGGTCACAACGGCCTGCTGGCAGTTGGGGACATGGCCCAGGCGCTGGTGGTATTCGGCGAGGTCGTAGCGGCCCTGCCACCACTGGCTCAGGCTGTTGCTGTCGGCTTCCACGGCGAGCACGGGCGCGGTGATGCGTTCGTAGATCGCCAGCGACTCATCCAGCCTGAAAAGCTGCGCGCTGGTGATTTTGTGCGCGGGGTCGCCCAGGATTTCCCATTGGCCCTGCGCGTCAGGGCGTGCCCAATGCTGGGCCAGCCACTGCGCCTTATCCGCCGAAAGAAGCGGGTTGGTTTTCATCAGGCGCTGCGCCACGCCATCGGCGCTGTCGTAGCGCTTGAGCGTTTTGGCCCCGGCATGCAACTGCTTGATTTCGTCGATCCACTGCGCGTAGCGTGTGGGCGCCTGTGCGGGGCGTGTAGCGGGCATGCCGAAGCCTTCCAGGTTCACGAGGCGGCGAACACGCCCTGGCCGCACGCCGGCATACATCATGGCGACGTTGCCGCCCATGCTGTGACCCACCAGGTCAACCATCTCACCGGGCGCGCAGTGGTCGAGCACAAGGTCCAGGTCCGCCAGATAGTCGGCAAAGACGTAATGGTCGGCGGGCCCGTTCGAGGTGAGTCCAAACCCCCGCCAGTCGGGCGCGATGATGCGGCGGTGTTTCTGCATGGCGTCCACCGTGAACTGGTACGACGCACTCACATCCATCCAGCCGTGCAGCAGTACGAGGGTGGTATCACCCTTGTCGGCGGCCTCGTCGGGCCCCCAATGCCGAATGTGGTAGCTGAGCTGGCGTATGGCCACGGTGCTGCTGCGAGATGGTCGGGTGGGTTGGTACATGGCAGTGGTGCAGGAGATGCGGGCGGATAGCCGAACTTGTGCAGGTGCCATCGGCTGCGCACGCCTGGGCTGCGCGCCTGACAGGCCCGGTGCCTGATGTTATGGCGGGCAACAGGGCAGGGCGCGCGCAGACTGTCGCCAATGCAACTGATGACGTCCGAGCGCATGGCACAGCGGTTGGCGCGCGCCCGCGCAATGCGGGCATGGCTGTGGGGCGCACGCGGTTGGGCTGTCGCCTGTAACATGACCGGCAAATTGGGGGTGTACCGCGCCCGGCTGCTGCGTTTCGGCTGGCCAGCGCTCCCAGGCTGTCATCCATCCTCACAGGAGTTTTTCGCATGAACACAGTCCGTCTCGGTCAGAGTGATCTGCAAGTCACACCCATCTGCCTGGGCACCATGACCTTTGGCGAGCAGGTGGGCGAAGCCGATTCCCATGCCATCCTGAGCCATTCGCTGGCCCAGGGCGTGAACTTCATCGACACCGCGGAGATGTACGCTGTGCCCCCCCGCGCCGAGACCTGCGGTGCCACGGAAACCATCATCGGCAACTGGTTTGCCAAGAACCCTGGGGTGCGCCAGAAACTCGTGCTGGCCACCAAGGTGGCCGGCCCGTCGCGCGGCATGCCCTGGGTGCGAAAGGGCAGCGGCATGACTGCTGCCGACATCGTGGCCTCGTGCGAAGGCAGCCTGCGCCGCTTGCAGACGGACGTGATCGACCTCTACCAGATCCATTGGCCCGAGCGCCATGTACCGGCCTTTGGCGGGCTGTACTACAACCCGGACAAGGAGACATCGGTCACGCCCATCCATGAGCAGTTGCAGGCGCTTGCCGGGCTGGTGAAGGCGGGCAAGGTGCGCTGTATCGGCTTGTCCAACGAAACGCCCTATGGTGTGCACGAGTTCGTCCGGCTGGCCGGGCAGCACGGCCTGCCCAGGGTGGCCACGGTGCAAAACCCCTACTGCCTCATCAACCGGACCTGGGAAAACGGTATGGACGAATCCTGCCACCGGCTGCAGGTGTCCCTGCTGGCCTATTCTCCCTTGGGCTTTGGCTTGCTGACCGGCAAGTACGACCAGAGTGGCATTACCGGTGCGGCCGCCCCCGCGGGTGCGCGCATCGCCACCTACGAATCGGTTCGCAAGCAGCGCTGGGGCCGCCCCGAGGCCCTGGAGGCCGCGCGCCGCTACAACGCCCTGGCCCGCGAAAACGGCCTGACCCCTACACAGATGGCGCTGGCGTTTTGCTACACCAAGTGGCAGGTGGCCAGCACGATCATCGGTGTGACCTCTGTGGCGCAGCTCGATGAAGATCTGGCGGCATGGGGTACCACGCTCTCGCCCGACCTGCTCAAGGCCATCGATGCGGTGCGCTGGGAGTTGCGGGACCCGGCCCTGTAACCAGTTTTCCGCGGGTGACTGCGGCGTCGTGGTGTGGCTGCGTGCTGTGGCCGCATCGCGGATACGCTGTGGCCTGCACGTCCAGGCCGTGAGGAGCGCCCTTGTCCCCAGAAAGCCGGGTCTGTCTGCCGGGTTGCTGTTGACAACGTGCGCGCCCGTTGTGGGGTGCTTCCCCCGGGGCACCCATTCAGCGTGCACGCGCGTGTGCCAGATCAGTGGCCGTGCTGGCCCGCAGGCCGCTTCCGGTGCCCGCAGTGGTCGGCCTTGTCGCTGCCGGCTCGCTACCATGACGACCCACTGCACGCCACCATGACAAAAAGAGCCCCCCGCGTTAGCGAAACACCCGCCACCCAGCTGCTCAAGTCGCGCAACGTGGCCTTCACCGAATGCTCTTACGAGTACGTGGAGCACGGAGGCGCGATGCACAGTGCCGAGGTTCTCGGCCTTGATCCGTTCATGGTGGTCAAGACACTGGTGATGCAAGACCAGGACGCGAAACCTTTGCTCGTGCTGATGCACGGCAACCGCAAGGTGTCCACCAAAAACCTTGCACGCCAGATTGGAGCCAAGTCGGTCGAGCCCTGCGCCCCCGAGGTCGCCAACCGCCACAGCGGGTATCTGGTGGGAGGCACATCTCCCTTTGGAACCCGCCGTGTCATGCCGGTCTATGTGGAGGAAACCATTCTTGCGTTACCCCGCATCGCGATCAATGGTGGGCGGCGGGGATTTCTCGTGCAGATGGATCCGGGCGACTGCGTGCGGCTGCTGGCCGCCAAGACCGTCAATTGCGCGCTGGCAGAATAGCCGCTCTCGCGCGACGGCCCTTGCAGCCGCCGACATGATTGTGAGGACCCGTCTTGACCGCTATCTACCCCTTCCTCGCCGCGCTGGCGGCCTATTGTCTGGGCTCCCTGTCGTTTGCCGTGATCGTCACCCGCGTGATGGGACTGAGCGATCCGCGCACCTACGGCAGCAAGAACCCCGGTGCGACGAACGTGCTGCGCTCTGGCAGCAAGGCTGCCGCCATCATCACGCTGGTGCTCGATGCCGTGAAGGGCTGGCTTCCCGTGATGCTGGTGATGTGGTTTGGTGAGCCGTACGGGCTTGATGACGGGACCGTGGCCATGGTGGGCCTGGCCGCATTCCTGGGCCATCTGTGGCCTGTGTTTTTCCGGTTCAAGGGCGGCAAGGGCGTGGCAACGGCCTTGGGCGTACTGCTCGGCATCAGTGTCTGGCTTGGGCTTGCCGCCGCTGCCACCTGGCTGATCGTTGCTTTTTTCTTCAGGTACTCGTCGCTGGCGTCCCTGGCCGCAGCCGCTTTTGCCCCGGTGTATTACCTGCTCGTTGACGGCGTTGTCTGGTATGCAGAAGGCACGATTGCCGGGGCCATCATCGTGATGGCCATGTTGCTGGCCTGGCGGCACAAGGAAAACATTGAGCGCCTCATAAACGGCAAGGAGTCACGACTGGGCGGCGGCAAGTCGGCCCGAGATACGGGCGCTGCCTCGTCCGAAAAGTCGGCCACCAAATGAGGGGGCGCATCGGTTGCACTGAGTCTAAAAACGGCAGTTGAGTGTGTGGCTTTGGCGAGCTTCGCTGGCCTGTGCTGCGCAGGTCCGGCGCAGCGAGTCTGGTTCTCGTGAGGGCCTTACCGGTTGCCGGGGAGGGTGGCGATGTCACGCAGGCGTGCGCCGTGCTGGGCTGCATAAAGTCCCGGGCGCACCATGATGCGGTGGTTCAGTTCAATGCTCACTGCAGAGCGCGGCAGCGCTGACTGGATGCGCGGCTTGCCGCTGGATGTCTCGTAGAGACTTGGCTCTGCATGGTGATGTCCGTTGTGGTCCAGCAGGCTGGCCACCAAGGGGTGGTTGGCCTTGTCGCTGCGACGCAGGACGATGGCGGTGTCGCCATTGTCCAGTTTTACGAAAGTGCCCGGCGGGCACAGGCCGACTAACCGCACAAGGGTATAGCTGACCTCATCGCGCTGGTCGATCTCCTGGCCCACAATGGCCCGCGCGGAGTCGGTTGCACTGCGGCCCGCGCGCGACTTGCGCGGGCTGATCATGGCGGCATACCGATCAATCGTACTCAGAATGCGGCTGAGGCGGTCGACGGGGTCCTGGTCAGTCAGCGGAACGCGGTCGGGAATATTGGCGTGGTGCTGTCCCACGACCTCAAGCCACAGAGGGTCAGTCACTAACAATTGGGCCAGCACGGCCTGGCTTTCTTCCGGATGGCTGCGGATGGCCTCCTGCTGGGCAACCGTGGGGCGCTCGCGCTGGCTTGCCAACACGTCCTGAAGCGCCGTCATGCCGATATTCATGGTTAGCGCTGCCCGCACCAGGCTGTCGCGCTCTGGTTGTACCAGCTGCAACTCCTGGGCCAGGATGTGGCAC
>JBKCTS010000402.1:0-1281 GCA_046318695.1 Acidovorax sp. | reverse complement strand
CACCTACGAAGAACTTGGCGATCCCAAGAACAAGGGCAAGGTCTGCATCCGCTCGGGCTCGCACCCCTACAACCTGAGCCTGTTTGGCGCCGTCACCGAGCACATCGGGGAACAAAAGGCCGAAGCCTGGCTCAAGGGCTTGGTGTCAAACCTGGCGCGTGCGCCCAAGGGGGGCGATACCGATCAGATCAACGCCGTGGCCGCTGGCGAATGCGACATTGCCGTGACCAACTCCTACTACCTCGCTCGACTGATGCGCTCTACCAAGCCGGAAGACGTGGCCACCGTGAACAAGATCGGCGTTGTGTTTCCCAACCAGGATTCCTGGGGCACCCATGTCAACATCGCAGGTGGTGCTGTAGCGCGCCATGCCAAGAATCCCGCCAACGCGATCCGGTTCCTCGAGTATCTGGCCAGCCCCGAGGCCCAGAACTATTTCGCGAACGGCAACAACGAATGGCCCGCAGCCAAGGGAGTCACCGTTGAGAACCCGTCGCTCAAAGCCATGACCGGGGGCAAACCTTTCAAGAGTGAGACCATCCCGATCAGCGCCGTGGGAGCCAACACCACCAAGGTTCAGCAAATGCTTGACAGGGTCGGATTCCAGTAACCGACCGCCGCAACCGCCCCGCACGCAGCGCACCACGCAGGCCCGGCGCGCCCGGGACTCCTCTTCTTGTGTAACTCATGTCGTGGTTCATAATTGACGTTTACGTCAACGTCAGGAGATAGACATGGACATCAACGGCAAGGTCTTCATCGTTACCGGCGGCGCATCGGGTCTGGGCGAAGGCACGGCGCGCATGCTGGCGTCGGCTGGCGGCACAGTGGTCATCGCCGACATGCAGGTTGACAAAGGTGAGGCCGTCGCACGCGACATTGGGGGACATTTCGTTACCTGCGACGTGAGCAAGGAAGACGACGGGCAGGCCGCAGTGGCCAAAGCCGTGTCCCTGGGTAAGCTGATGGGACTTGTGAACTGCGCCGGCATCGCGCCCGCTGAAAAAACAGTGGGAAAAAATGGCGCCCATGCACTTGCCCTCTTCACCAAAACCATCACGGTGAACTTGATCGGCAGTTTCAACATGATTCGTCTGGCGGCCGAGGCCATGTCGAAAAACGAGCCAGAAGCCAGCGGCGAGCGCGGCGTGCTGATCTCGACGGCCAGCATTGCCGCCTATGACGGCCAGATCGGCCAGGCTGCCTATGCCGCGTCCAAAGGCGGCGTGGTTGGCATGACGTTACCGATTGCCCGCGACCTGGCGCGCAACGGCATTCGCA
>JBKCTS010000401.1:0-11978 GCA_046318695.1 Acidovorax sp. | reverse complement strand
CACCTACGAAGAACTTGGCGATCCCAAGAACAAGGGCAAGGTCTGCATCCGCTCGGGCTCGCACCCCTACAACCTGAGCCTGTTTGGCGCCGTCACCGAGCACATCGGGGAACAAAAGGCCGAAGCCTGGCTCAAGGGCTTTGTGTCAAACCTGGCGCGCAACGGCATTCGCAACATGACCATTGCTCCAGGCATCTTTGGCACACCAATGCTCTTTGGCATGCCCCAGGATGTACAAGACGCGCTGGCAGCCGGGGTTCCCTTTCCAAGCCGATTGGGCACGCCGCAGGATTACGCCAAACTGGTAAAGCACATCTTTGAAAACGACATGCTCAACGGCGAAGTCATTCGGCTCGACGGAGCGATTCGCCTGGCACCGCGCTGAAGCACGCGCTCAAGTTGATGCCTGCCAGTACTTTTTGGCACGCACTGGCGGCCAGTTCATACTTTTTGAACCACGATGGCGGCTGCGCTTTTGCTGCGAATCCGCTCACAGCAACCACGGCAGGCAGCCGCGCCCATCATGGGGCGCAATCGAACACCCTAAAAAAAACCGCTGCAGTCTTGCAACTGCAGCGGTTTGGATCTGGCGGAGTGGACGGGACTCGAACCCGCGACCCCCGGCGTGACAGGCCGGTATTCTAACCAACTGAACTACCACTCCTGGCAGGCAGCTTTCGCTTGCATTTGTTCAATACAAGCCAAGCGCTGCGACCTGGCGACCCCACGGGGATTCGAACCCCGGTACTCACCGTGAAAGGGTGATGTCCTAGGCCTCTAGACGATGGGGTCAAAACCTTGGAACGAACCGAACTAACTTCTTTAGCAGTGTGGTGGAGGTAAACGGGATCGAACCGATGACCTCTTGCATGCCATGCAAGCGCTCTCCCAGCTGAGCTATACCCCCACTTGGTACTGACACTCACAGCGTGATTGTCGTCACCACCAGAGCCTTGAATTATAGACAGATTTTCAGCGCTTTCGCAAACGGGCCACCACTTTTTCGCGCCCTACCAATTCCAGGACTGCATCGACCGAGGGGGTGTGCGCGGAACCCACTGCAAGCACCCGGGTCGGCATCGCAAGCTGGGGCATCTTCAGGCCATGGGCGACAAGCACTTGCTTGAACGCTGCACTGATCGAGGCCTTGTCCCACTCGCAACTTGACAGGGCATCGGCCAGCGAATCCAGGGCCGGGATAACTGCGGGCGTGACGTGCTGGGCCTTCTCGGCAGGATCCGCACTGACATCGCCATAAAAAACACAGGCCCAGCGAGCCAGTTCCACCGTGGTGTCGCAACGGTCTTTGAACAGCGCGCAGATGCGCACCAGCCGACCATCATCGAGGTCATCTTGAGCCACCCCGCGCCCGCGCAATTGCGGGGCAACCAGCGCAGCCAAGGCTTCGTCCGCCATTGCTTTCAAATGCTGCGCGTTCACCCAACGAAGCTTGGCTTCGTCAAACTGCGCCGCGCTACGACCCAGATGGTCCAGGTTGAACCACTGCAGGAATTGCTCCCGGTTGAAGATCTCGTCATCGCCGTGACTCCAGCCCAGGCGTGCAAGATAGTTGAGCATCCCATCAGCGAGATACCCCTCGTCCCGGTACTGGGTGACGGGCTTGGCCCCATGGCGCTTGCTCATCTTTTCGCCCTGCTCGTTCAGCACCGTGGGCAGGTGTGCATAGACCGGCGGCTCCTTGCCAAGCGCACGGAACATATTGATCTGGCGCGGTGTGTTGTTCACATGGTCATCGCCCCGGATCACATGGGTGATTGCCATGTCAATGTCGTCCACCACCACGCAAAAGTTATACGTTGGCGTGCCATCGGGTCGCGCAATCACCAGGTCATCGAGCTCGTCGTTGCTGATCTCGATACGCCCCTTGACCTTGTCGTCCCATGCCACCACACCACCCTGTGGGTTCTTGAAGCGCAAAACCGGCTGCACACCGTCTGGCACCGCAGGCAGCTGCTTGCCAGCCTCAGGCCTCCAAGTGCCGTCATAACGGGGCTTTTCCTTGGCGGCCATCTGGCGCTCCCGCAACGCGTCCAGCTCGCCTACGCTCATGTAGCAGGGGTAGACATGGTCTGCCGCCTGAAGCTGCGCCAGCACCTCCTTGTAGCGCGCCATCCGCTGCATCTGATAGAAGGGCCCCTCATCGGGTTCCATGCCCAGCCAGGACATTGCTTCCAAAATCACATCGACGGCGGCCTGGCTGGATCGCTCAACATCGGTGTCCTCAATGCGCAAGATGAAGTCGCCGCCGTTGGCTCTTGCGAAGGCCCACGGGTACAGCGCGGAGCGGATGTTGCCCAGGTGGATGAAGCCCGTGGGCGATGGTGCAAAACGGGTGCGTACACGACCCGGTTTCGATGGATTTTGATCAGTCATAAGCTCTACCATGTGCATGCGCGCGAACTTTGAGGGTCTCAGGGCGCACATTGAAAACATTGTCCCTGCGGCGGACGCACCGAGGTCCGTCGCCGCGGCGCAAACCAACGCAGCAAGCACCCGGGAGCGGGCCCTAGGCCGTCCTTGCGTTAGGCAGTGCAAGGCGAGAGGTGTCCTCTTCACCCTCCTCCGCACCGCCACGCCCCTCATTCAAAAGCGCAATGCCCTCAGCCGTGACATCGCCCGTCACGTACACGCCATCAAAACACGACGCATCAAAACCAGAGATCGCGGCATTGAGCGACCCGACGGCCCTTTTCATGCCATCTACGTCTTGATAGATGAGCGCATCGCAGCCAATCACCTGACGAATTTCTTCGACGGTGCGGCCATGGGCTACCAGCTCACTGCTGGTGGGCATATCGATCCCATACACGTTCGGATAGCGCACCGGCGGCGCGGCGCTGGCCAGGTACACCTTGCGGGCCCCGGCATCGCGTGCCATCTGGACGATTTCCCGGCTGGTCGTGCCACGCACGATGGAATCATCGACCAAAAGCACGTTGCGCCCCTTGAACTCGCTGCCAATGACATTGAGCTTTTGGCGCACAGATTTCTTGCGAACCCCCTGCCCTGGCATGATGAAGGTGCGGCCGACGTAGCGGTTCTTGACAAAGCCCTCGCGGTAAGGAATGCCAAGCAGATGCGCCAGTTGCGTTGCGCTGGGTCGGCTGGACTCGGGGATCGGAATGATGACGTCAATCTCGTTCGGCGGCACCGTGGAGACCACGCGTTTGGCCAGGGCCTCCCCCAGATTGAGGCGCGCCTGGTACACCGAGATTCCATCGAGCACAGAGTCGGGACGCGCCAGGTACACAAACTCGAAAATACACGGGTTGAGCTGAGGCTTGTCGGCGCATTGCCGTGCAAGCACCTTGCCATCGAGCGTAACGAAAATGGCCTCGCCAGGCTCGATGTTGCGCTCGAACACATGGGAGGTACCCTCCAGCGCGACCGATTCGCTACCCACCATCACCGTCCCATCTTGGCTGCGCCCCACGGCCAGGGGTCGAATGCCGTGCGGGTCACGGAACGCCAGCAGCCCATGCCCCGCAATCAGGGCAATCACGGCGTATGACCCCTTGACGCGCCGGTGCACCGCGCTCACTGCCTTGAAAACGTCCTCGGGCTGGAGCGCCACTCCGCGCGTCGAACGCTCGAGCTCATGCGCAAAAACGTTCAGCAAAACTTCCGAATCGCTTTCGGTGTTGGTGTGGCGATGGTCTGTCTGAAACAGCTCGGTACGCAGTTCACGGGCATTGGTCAGGTTGCCGTTATGCACCAGGACGATGCCAAACGGAGCGTTGACATAAAACGGCTGAGCCTCTTCTTCGCTGAACGCATTGCCCGCCGTGGGATAGCGCACTTGCCCCAGGCCGACATTGCCGGGCAGCGCCCGCATGTTGCGCGTGCGAAATACATCACGCACCATGCCCTTGGCCTTGTGCATGAAAAACTTGCGCCCTTGCTGGGTCACGATGCCCGCAGCATCCTGGCCCCGGTGTTGCAAAAGCAGCAGCGCATCGTAGATCAGCTGATTGACTGGCGCAGGACTCACGACGCCGACGATTCCACACATAGTTGTATTCCATCCATTTGCGGGAGCGCAGCCCCGCGGTAACGGTGAGACAGCAGCCCAAGGCCGCTACCCCACAAGATCTCTCAAGCAGGCAGATGCCTTGCAAACTCCTCGGGCAGCGCGGGCTTCAGGCCGCGCAGCGCATCACCCAGCCATGGTGTGGCTCTTGACTCCTGCCACCACAGGGCATCGCCCAGCGGTGTGAGGCCCGCAACAACGGCTGCCACAAGCAAAAGCACCAGCCCCCGGACCAAACCGAAGGCCGCACCAAGCATGCGGTCCGCCGGACGCAGGCCCACCGCCTCGATCAATTTTTTCGAAAACCAGGCGATCAACCCACACCCGAATACCGTGGCCACGAATACCAGCACAAAACCCGCGGCATAACGCAGCGAATCGCCCGTTTCACCCATCGGCAATGCGGCCGCCATGTCGGCTGCAAACCAATGTGCCACGAAAAAAGCGGTCACCCAGCCCGCCACAGAAAGGACTTCAAACACAAGGCCTCGCCACGCGCCAATGCAAACGGATGCAAGCAGCAACCCTGTGAAGATCCAATCCAGCGCAGTCATGGTGCTCAGCCAACAGACCCGAAAGGCGCCTAAAGCGTCAGCACCGAAGCGGGCAGATCGAGCAACTTCACGCGAGCGGCCGCCTTGTCAGCCTCTTCCCGGTTGCCGAAGGGACCCAACCGGACGCGCGTGCGTTTGCCGTCCTTGGTGTCCACGACCTGCGCGTAGGTCTTGAGGCCCGCGCGCTCGAGCTTGGCACGCACCTCGCGCGCCTTGTCGGCTTCGGCAAAGGCACCCACCTGAATGATGAAACGCGCTTCCTCTGCCACGGCTGGCGGCTGGGCAGCACGGCCTTCAAGCAAGGCGCGAGCGCGACTGGCCTCGTCAGCCCTTGGCGTGGGTTTCGGATCAGAAGCTCTGGGGTCCACCGGCTTGGATTCCGGTTTCTGGACGACTTGCGGAACCGTCGAAGTACCCGTTTGTCCCGCTTTAACGGCCGGAGGCTGAGGCGCTGAAACCACCTGCTCCTCACCACTCACCAGCCCGGAGGCGGCAGCTCGGCTATCAGCGACTGGCGCTGTCCGCCCCTGGCCGTTGGGCGCCGATGGGCCGGAGGGCTCTGCCAACGCCCGAGCAGCAGGGCGGGACGCGCCCGATTGCGCTGTCGAAGCGGTGTCGATGGCGGGCACCACCAGAGGAGCAACCTTGTTGCGGTCAGGAATCTCAATCGGAACATTGACCGGAATGGGACGGGGCTGGGTGTCGAACAGCAGCGGAAACCCCACCACGGCAATCAAGACCAGGACTGCGGCACCAATGAGTCGGTGCCGGGCCCTGCGGCGCATGGCATCGACGCTTTCAGCCTGTGGGATGGGGCGCGGTCGCTTCACCGGCTTTTCGGTCTGCTTTTGATCACCTTGGCCAGACCACCGAAACTTGAAAAATACCATGGAGAGATCAATCGTGCGGACCTTGAGCGCCCAGATGTTTGGCCTGCAGGCGCGGTGTCCCGTTCACGAGAACACCCCCGACCGTGAAGAAGGAGCCGAAGACCACAATTCTATCAGCGGGGTCCGCTGCGGCGACCGCAGCGCTCAGGGCCGCCATGGGGTCTGCATACAGGGACGTCGGGACTTTTCGCCTGCCCCCAGCGACGGTCTGTAGCGCGTTCCATTTCTGCTCAAGACCGGCAGCAGACTCGGCCCGCGGCGTGGGCAGGCTGGTGAAATACCAGCGGTCGATCAACGGGCCAATCTTTGCCAGCATGAGCGCAAAATCCTTGTCCGACATGGCCCCAAACACAGCGTGCGTCGTGGGGAAAAAACCCATGGCATCGAGATTCGCGGCAAGCGCCGCAACGCCATGCGGGTTGTGCGCGACGTCAAGCACCAGGGTGGGCTGGCCGGGCACGATCTGGAACCTGCCAGGCAGCTCCACCATCGCCATGCCGTTGCGCACAGCCTGCGCGGTCACCGGCAGGCGGTCGCGCAGTGCTTCAAACGCAGCGAGCACGCCCGAAGCATTGAGCAGCTGATTCGCTCCGCGCAACGACGGATAGGCCAGCCCGGCATACCGCCTGCCCCGCCCGGCCCAGTTCCACTGTTGTTTGTCGCCCGAGAAGTTAAAGTCTCGGCCAATCCGCCAGAGTTCCGCGCCGATTTCCACGGCGTGATCCACAAGGCTCTGTGGCGCCATCGGATCGCTGACGATGGCTGGGCGGCCTGTTCGCATGATGCCAGCCTTTTCACGCCCAATGCTCTCCCGATCGGGCCCGAGGTATTCGACATGGTCGATGTCGATACTGGTCACGATCGCGCAATCGGTATCAATGATGTTGGTGGCGTCCAGTCGTCCGCCGAGCCCGACCTCCAGAATGACCACGTCAAGCTTTGCGCGACCCATCAAACGGAGTATCGCAAGTGTGGTGAACTCAAAGTAGGTCAGCGATACTTCATGACCATTTTGATGCCTTGCGCTCTCCACAGCTTCAAAGTTTGCTATCAAATCAGAAGCATTCACAATATCGCCATGAATGCGGCAGCGCTCCTCAAAATGCACCAAATGGGGGGATGTGTAGACACCCGTGCGGTAGCCCGCCTGCAGGGCCACGGCCTCCAGCATGGCGCAGGTCGATCCTTTGCCATTGGTTCCAGCCACCGTGATCACGGGGCACTCAAAGCCCAGGTCGAGACGACGCGCAACCTCGCGAACACGCTCCAGCCCCATGTCGATGCCCACGGGGTGGAGTTGTTCGCAGTGGCGCAGCCAGTCGTCCAGGGTGTGAAGTTTCGTTTGCATACAGCCAGGGATTGTCGCCCACCCAATGCCTGTAGCATCGCCGAACCATGTCAATCGCCCACATCACCATCTACGGAATTCCCAACTGCGATGCTGTCAAGAAAGCGCGCGCATGGTTCGCCTCCAGTGATATCGCATTCGAATTTCATGATCTCAAGAAGCAGGGGGTGCCTGCACAAGCGCTCGCCCGCTGGTTGAATGCGGTCGAATGGACCACGCTATTGAACCGCCGCGGAACCACATGGCGAAATCTTGCCCCTTCGGCTCAGGCAGCCGTTAGCGACGAAGAGAGTGCGCGCCACCTGATGATCGATCAGCCCAGCGTGATCAAGCGTCCCGTCGTCGAGTTGAACCGAGCAGGTGCGGTGCACGTCACCGTGGGGTATTCGCCTGAAAAATGGATGTCGTGGCACCGGGACCACGCCTGACGCCGCCCCCCAACGGCGGTCAGATTTTGTCTATGTTTACAAGGGTTTACCATACGGGGGGGTTGGATCAGACCCTACAGAGATCAACTTTTCCAGTGGCTGGCGCGTTGTGTTCTGACCGAAAGGAGTTTTCACATGAAATCGATCATCGCATTTGCTGCCATGGCCTCAGTGGCCGCCTTGGCCAGCGCACAAGAGCAGGGTCGCGTGCTGTCTGCCACGCCGGTCCTTCAGCAAGTCGCCATTCCCCAGCAGGTGTGCGGCAACGAGACCGTCTACAGCGGTAACCGCACCAGTGGAGCAGGCGCGGTCATGGGCGCAATTGCTGGTGGTGCTGCGGGTAACGCCATTGGCAAGGGCAACGGCCGCGCTGCCGCCACGGCAATCGGCCTCATTGGCGGAGCGGTGCTCGGCAACCAGATTGAAGGTGGGCAACCGCAGTATCAAAACGTGCAGCGTTGCGCTACAGAAACCTACTACGAAAACCGCACCGTGGGTTATGACGTGGTGTACGAATACGCAGGGCGTCAGTACACCACTCGGACCCAACAGGACCCCGGCGCATGGATCGCCTTGAGCGTCCAGCCAGTAGGTCAAGCCTACACAACCCGTCCGGATCCTTACGCAACATACGGTCGGCCCGGTTCGGTCACGTCCACTTACCCACCAGGCCCCATCTATCAGCAGCCCACCTACATTACGCCTCCGGTGACGGTAATCGAGTACGGTTACGATGGTCGCTACCCCCACCATCGCAACCCATACTGGCGCTAACGTCGGAGCCCAGCCCTCCCCGGTGCCGCGCGTGGGCGCCATTCGAAGGAGCCGCAAAGGCTCCTTTTTTGTTTGAGGTCGTAGCAAGCGCCCTACCGACCTGCGGCAAGAGGCGGGCCGCACTCATTTAAAATCGTTGGTTTTTCCATCTCTCAGGCACCGCATTCATGACCACACAAACGCTCGACGGCGTGTCCGTCACGACCCAGGCTAACGTCTACTTTGACGGAAAGTGTGTCAGCCATAGCGTCACTTTCCCGGATGGCACCAAAAAATCAGTCGGCGTTGTTCTGCCTGCAACGCTGACTTTCAACACCGGCGCGCCCGAGATCATGGAATGCGTGGGCGGATCCTGCGAATACAAACTCGCCGGCTCGGACCAATGGATCAGTTCGTCGGCAGGCGAGCGGTTCAGCGTGCCCGGCAAATCGAAGTTTGAGATCCGCGTCACCGAACCCTACCACTACATCTGCCATTTTGGCTGAGTCCCCCGCTCCATTTCCAAGTCCTCCGTATATGGCAACCATCCTCCAACACCTTCCCGTCGGCCAGAAAGTCGGCATCGCCTTCTCTGGCGGGCTGGACACCAGCGCGGCCCTGCACTGGATGAAGCTCAAGGGCGCAGTGCCCTACGCCTACACAGCCAATCTTGGCCAGCCCGATGAGCCCGACTACGATGCCATCCCGCGCAAAGCCATGGAGTATGGCGCTGAAAAAGCGCGCCTGATCGACTGCCGGGTTCAGCTCGCGCACGAGGGCATTGCCGCGCTGCAGGCGGGCGCATTTCACATTTCAACCGGGGGGCTGACGTACTTCAACACCACGCCACTCGGACGCGCAGTGACCGGCACCATGCTGGTGGCCGCAATGAAAGAGGACGACGTCAACATCTGGGGCGACGGATCGACCTTCAAGGGTAACGATATCGAACGCTTCTACCGCTACGGACTGCTGACGAATCCATCCCTGCGCATTTACAAGCCCTGGCTTGACCAGCTCTTCATCGACGAATTGGGCGGCCGCGCAGAAATGTCGGCTTTCATGACGAAGGCGGGTTTTGGCTACAAGATGAGCGCCGAAAAGGCCTACAGCACCGATAGCAACATGCTGGGTGCCACGCACGAAGCCAAGGATCTTGAGTTCCTGTCCAGCGGCATCCGGATCGTCAACCCGATCATGGGGGTCGCCTTCTGGAAGGAGGAGGTGCAAGTCCCACGTGAGGAAGTCTCGGTACGTTTTGAAGAGGGCCAACCCGTGGCGCTCAATGGCGTCGAGTTTTCCGACCCTGTGGAGTTGATCCTGGAGGCCAACCGGATCGGAGGTCGGCACGGGCTGGGGATGAGCGATCAGATCGAGAACCGCATCATCGAAGCCAAGAGCCGTGGCATTTACGAAGCACCCGGACTGGCCCTGCTGCATATTGCCTACGAACGACTGGTGACGGGCATCCACAACGAAGACACGATCGAGCAGTACCGCATGAACGGGCTCAAGCTGGGGCGCCTGCTGTACCAGGGCCGCTGGTTCGACCCGCAGGCCATCATGTTGCGCGAGACCGCCCAACGCTGGGTGGCGCGCGCCGTGACGGGAACCGTCACGTTGGAACTGCGTCGTGGCAACGACTACTCGCTGCTCAACACGGAAAGCCCAAACCTGACGTACGCGCCCGAGCGCCTGTCCATGGAGAAGGTGGAGGATGCACCGTTCTCGCCTCAGGATCGGATCGGCCAGTTGACGATGCGCAACCTTGATATCTCAGACACGCGCGGCAAGCTCGGTATTTATGCCCGTGCCGGGCTGCTCTTGCCCGACTCACAAAACGACCTTCTGCGCGTCACTGCAGGTCACGAGTAGGCCTGTGAAATACAAAAAGGCCGTACCGTGTGACGGCCTTTTTTTTACTTGAATCAGTCACTTGGGATCAACGCGCCCACCATCACGTGTTTCCATCGGGATGCTTCTGTTGCGCCGATGTTTTTGACGGATGCAGGTGACGATTGAGGACCGGCAAAGCGGCGACAAGCCGGCTGCCGATTGCAGTTGCGCTGCATCAAACGACCACAGGCTCTGGCTCCAACCGGATTCCAAAGCGCTCGTACACGCTGGTCTGAATCGCCCTGGCCAAGGTCATCACCTCCCCCCCCGTCACGCTCTCAGCCCCGTGGCCTCGGTTGACCAGCACGAGGGCCTGTTTTTCGTAAACACCCGCTTTGCCGATGGTCTTGCCTTTCCACCCGCACGCGTCGATGAGCCAGCCGGCCGCGAGCTTGATGGAACCGTCCGGCATGGGGTAGTGCACGATCCGCGGCTCGCGGGCAATGATGTCGGCACACTGCTCGGAAGTCACCGTCGGGTTCTTGAAAAAGCTTCCAGCATTGCCTACCACCGCAGGATCGGGAAGCTTGGAGCGCCGGATATCGCACACCCAGTCGCAGATCTGCTGCGCGTCGGGATGATCCATACCTGCTTCGGCGCGCCGCCGCTCCAGGTCGATGTAACCGAGCACGGGCTTCCATGGCTTGGGCAAACTAAAGCGCACATGGGTGATGACGGCGCGCCCCCCTCCCAGGCCCATGCTGCGCGGCAGGTCTGCTGTGCCATCGGGCTGCGGGCCCGGGTTGTGTTTGAACACCGAGTCACGATAACGGAACCCGCACTGCGCCGCATCCAGCGTGAAGCACTGGCCGGTCCACAAGTCGACCGCATCCAGTGAGTCGAACCGATCCTGCAGCTCAACCCCATAGGCCCCGATATTTTGAACAGGCGATGCGCCCACCGTTCCCGGGATCAGCGCCAGGTTTTCCAGGCCGGGAAAGCCGTGCTTGAGGGTCCAGCACACGCAGTCGTGCCAGGTTTCCCCGGCACCGGCCTCCACAATCCAGGCCTTGGCGGTCTCTTGAACCAGACGCATACCCCTGATTTCGATCTTGAGAACCAAAGGCTTCACATCGCCCGTGAGCACGATGTTGCTGCCTCCGCCGAGCACAAACTTCGCAAGCTTTGCCAGCTTGGGATCGGAAACCACCGCCAGCACGTCCGCCACCGACCGAATTCGCACCACTTGGTGCGCACGGGCCGCAATGCCAAAGGTGTTCCACGGCTGTAGGGGGACGTTTTTCTCGACTACCATTGGCGGGATTGTCGCACCTGCCTTCTCGCAGAGACATGCGGCGCAACCCACTTAGAGTCAACAATTGAGTTCACCATGCCATCTTTTGACACCGTCTGCGAAGCCAATCTCGTTGAAGTGAAGAATGCTGTCGAGAACACGGCCAAGGAGATTGGTACGCGATTTGACTTCAAGGGCACGGCGGCCAGCATCGAGATCAAGGACAAGGACATCACGCTGATCGGCGACGCGGATTTCCAGCTCACGCAGATTGAGGATGTGCTGCGCAACAAGCTCACCAAGCGCAACGTCGATGTGCGCTTCCTGGACCTGGGCGATGTTCAGAAGATGGGCGGCGACAAGGTCAAACAGCTGATCAAGGTTCGCAACGGTATTGAAAGCGAGCTCGCCAAGAAGATCCAGAAGCTGCTCAAGGAAAGCAAGCTCAAGGTCCAGGCCGCCATCCAGGAGGACAAGGTTCGTGTGACCGGTGCCAAACGCGATGACCTTCAGGCCGCCATGGCCCTGATACGCAAGGACGTCACCGATGTACCTTTGTCGTTTGACAATTTCCGTGATTGACAGGCCCCGCACCGCAGTGCCCGTCGTGACCGATTTGCCCTGGAACAAGCCTGTGCACGCCCTCTCCCGCATGGTCAGCATGGTCGGCGCACTGGCACCGCTGAGCCTCGCGCTGTGGCTGCCAGCCGGGCCCGCGGCGGCGCAGTCGGTAGCGCTCGCCGGCATGCTCGGTAACAAGGCGCTGCTTGTGCTGGATGCGGGCGCGCCGCGCGCACTGGGGGTGGGCGACGAGGTGCAAGGCG
>JBKCTS010000400.1:0-2395 GCA_046318695.1 Acidovorax sp. | reverse complement strand
TTGGCGATGTGTGTTTCAAGCGCGATGGTGTGTATGCGATGGAACTCGGTGGCCCCGAGGTCGGTCGCGGTTGCGGTGGTCGCGGCATCATCCACGGCTTTGAAACGCTCGAAAAACTCGGCTTTCACGACTGGGGTTTTGACTACGTGCTGCTCGACTTTCTGGGCGACGTGGTCTGCGGTGGCTTTGGCCTGCCGATTGCCCGCGACATGTGCCAGAAGGTCATTGAGGTTGCCAGCAACGACTTGCAGTCGCTGAATCTGGCCAACAACTTGTGCTCGGCGGTGGAGTATTTCCGCAAGCTCTGCGTCAACGTGGGCGTGGCTGGAATGGTCATCAACAAAGACGACGGCACGGGCGAAGCACAAACCTTTGCCGCCAACGCAGGAATTCCGGTGCTGGCCGCCATTCCTGCCAACGAAGACATCCGTCGCAAGAGCGCCAGCTATGAAATCATTGGCCGTCCCGACGGCGATTGGGGCCCGCTGTTTGCCGAACTGGCCAAAAACGTGGCCGAAGCCCCGCCCATGCGCCCCAAGCCACAAACGCAAGACCAGTTGCTGGGCCTGTTCAGCGCCGACGTGGTCGGCCGCAACGTGGTGCTCGAGCCCGCCACTGTGTTCGACATGGTCGGCAAGCACGAGGACATCAAGCCCTCGCTGGAAGTCGTCTACGACGCGGCTTGATCGCCGTTACAGACACACCCACGGGACACAGCCATGACACGCATCATCCCGATTAACCCAAGCACCGACGCCGCCAACCCCGCAGGTTTGCAAGGTGACGGCATGGGTTGCCACGCCGGTACCGAGGCGATGGTGGCTGCTGCCAAAGAGGCAGGCAAGTCCGAGGTGCTTGAGCAATATGCCCGCGACTACCCGCGCCAACCCGATGCCGGTCCGCACGACCAGCCACAAAGCATGTGCCCGGCCTTTGGCTCGCTGCGTGTGGGCCTACGCATGAAGCGCACCGCCACCATCCTGTCGGGCTCGGCCTGCTGCGTGTATGGCCTGACCTTCACCTCGCACTTCTACGGCGCACGCCGCAGCGTGGGCTACGTGCCCTTCAACTCCGAATCGCTGGTCACGGGCAAGCTGTTCGAAGACATCCGCGAAGCGGTGCACGCCGAAGCCGACCCCGACAAGGTCGATACCGTCATCATCATCAACCTGTGCGTGCCCACCGCCAGCGGCGTGCCCCTGCAGTTGTTGCCGAAAGAGATTAATGGCGTGCGCATCATAGGCATCGACGTGCCCGGTTTTGGAGTGCCCACCCATGCCGAGGCCAAAGACGTGCTGGCGGGGGCAATGCTGAAATACGCCCGCGAAGAAATCATGAGCGGCCCGGTCGCCGCGCCCCGCGCCGGTCGTGGTGACAAGCCAACCGTGGCTTTGCTGGGCGAAATGTTCCCGGCCGATCCGGTCATCATCGGCCAGATGATCGCGCCCATGGGCCTGGCCGCAGGCCCGGTGGTTCCCACCCGAGAGTGGCGCGAGCTGTACGCTGCACTCGACTGCTCGGTGGCCGCCGCCATTCACCCGTTTTACGCCGCCAGCGTGCGCGAGTTTCAGGCCGCTGGCCGCCCCGTGGTCGGCTCGGCCCCAGTGGGCCTCGAAGGCACGCAAGACTGGTTGCAAAACATCGGCCAGGCTGTAGGAATTGCGCAAGCACAGATCGATGTGGCGCGCAACCAGGCGCTCACCCAAATGCGTGGCCTATTGATGAAAAAGCCGATTTCAGGCCGCATCACCCTGAGCGGCTATGAAGGCTCCGAATTACTGGTGGGCCGCTTGCTCATCGAGTGCGGTGCCGATTTGCGTTACGTGGGCTCGGCTTGCCCTGCCACCGCCTGGAACGCGCAAGACATCGCCTGGCTGCAAGCCAAGGGCGTGCAGGTGCAAATGCGCGCGTCGCTCGAGCAAGACCTGAATGCCATGTACGAATACCGGCCGCAGCTGGCCATTGGCACCACCCCCGTGGTGCAGATCGCCAAACAAAACAGCGTGCCTTCGCTCTACTTCACCAACCTGATTTCGGCCCGGCCTCTGATGGGTGTAGCCGGCGCAGGATCGCTGGTGCAGGTCGTGCAAGCCGCCATGGGCAACCAGGCCCGTTTTGATGCCATGAAAAATTTCTTTGGCGATGTGGGCGCAGGCCACGCCGCAGGCGTGTGGGAGTCGGTGCCCAGAGACCGGCCCGAATTCAAGGCCGAAACCCGCCGCCAGATTGAAAAGCTCTTGAAAAAGCGCAAAGCTGAGGAGATGGGTTCATGAACCAAATCCCCCCCCCTTCCAGCAACGCGGCCAAACCCAAGTCGCCACTCATCCTCGACCACGACCGCGCAGGCGGTTACTGGGGCGCGGTCTATGTGTTCACCGCCATCAAGGGTTTGCAG
>JBKCTS010000399.1:0-3509 GCA_046318695.1 Acidovorax sp. | reverse complement strand
CTCAGAGCCGGGGGCCCGGTTTCATGGTTGACCGCCTTCCAGCGCTTGCCGCTGCACTGTGGTGGGGCAGCCTGACAACTGTCGGGTTGCTGGTGGTTCCCATGCTGTTTGCACACATGCCCTCGCCGTCGATGGCCGGTCACATGGCGGCCAAGCTCTTTGCAGCGCAGACCTGGGTGACGGTGGGATGCTGCTTGGTGCTGCTGTTGCGTTCCAAGGCGCGGCACGCCACGGTGCAGCATGCCTGGGCTCAGGCGGTCATGGCGTTTGTTCTTGGCGGGTTGTTGCTAGCGCTGGTCAATCAGTTCGGAGTTGCTCCGCGCATCGTTGCACGGCAGGAACTGCGCCTGTGGCACAGCGTCGGGACGGTGATGTATGCTGCCCAATGGGCGTGCGCTCTGGCTGTGCTTTGGCGCACGCTGCAGCCTGCGAACTCCGTTCGCGACGGGGAGTCACTTTAGGAGCGTTGTCACGCCCCATTCACTGGCAAAGACATTTCTTGTCTTGCCAAACCGCCGCAGGCCTGCTGGCCCCTGGCGCGCCTTATTCCCGCCAGTGGTGTTCCACCCACAGGGCCGGACGGATATAGCGAAACTTTCGGTTGCGCCGACCTGCCAGGGCGTCTGGCGGGTTGCATTCGCCGTGAAAGATCACGATGCGCGCCCCCTGCGGCACCTCTGGTGCCCGCCAGTAGTTGGAGGGCCAAGTCGGTATCCCGTGGTACTTGAAGCTGGGGCACCACGTCTTGGGCCAGTATTGCAGTTTGCCCTGCCGGTGCAGGAAGTCCGAGAGATAGGCCTGTTCGTTGCGAAACTGCCGCCGGATTTCAGCGCAGTTCGCGCGGAAGTATTCCAGGACGTCGGGGTGCGCACCCAGTTCGAACCGGTACACCGACGAGTTGCCGGTCACCCGCCATGGACGCTTGTAGTCGTGGATGATCAGGAAGTCACCCGGGTGCGTGAAGAACTCGTCAAGGCTCCCCGTCACCACCACGTCAACGTCTAGAAACAGCGCCGTCCCCCGCATCCCATGGAGGTCCTTGCTGAAGGTCACGAGCTTCGTCCAGCCACGCTCCGGGATACCGGGGGGCAGGTCCAGTGCAGGAATGGGCAGGCAATGCACTTCGCTTCGTATGCCCGTGCTGTCGTCCGTCAGGCAGACAAAACGGAATTCGCCTCGGAGATGCCTGCGCACCATGGCGTACAGACGGTTGACGTACTCGGGGCCGTATTTCTTGCCCCATTTCATGCAAAGAATCGTGCGGGGCAGGCTGGCAGCGGCTGTTGGGGCCGTGGACATCATCAGTCCGCCTGGCGCTTCTTGATGGATTTTTGCTTGGGCTTGGCGCGCTTGATCTGCCCGCCCGACGTGAGCCGCTGGTTACCCAGAACGCGCAACTGCTTGATCTCGGGCCGCTGCCCCCCCCGCTTGCTGAATTTGAGCACCTTCACGTCGCGCGGCCCTGGCATGCGGTCCTCGTCCACGGCGCGCTCCTTGGCAGGGATGGGGCGCCACAAGACCAGCAGCTTGCCGATATGCTGGATGGGCGCCGCATCAAGCTCGGCGGCCAGTTCCTGGTACATCAGCTCGCGTGCGGCGCGGTCGTCTCCAAAGACGCGCACCTTGATCAGCCCATGGGCAGTGAGCGCGGCGTCGATTTCTTTTTTGACCGCGGGGGTCATACCGTCACCACCGACGAGAACCACCGGATTCAGGTGGTGGGCATTGGCGCGTTGTTCCCGACGTTCTGCGGGAGTGAGCTGTATTTGGGGCATGGCGCGTATTATCGCCGCGCCCTGCCTGGCTGCCTTGGCCTTGCGAGACAGGCACGACCTGACGGGTGGAGGGGGCACGGGCCTGCCCGGTAGACAATACGGTGATGAAAGTCAAAACCCAGAGCAAGAAGGTCAACAAGGCATGGCTGAACGACCATGTCAATGACCCGTACGTCAAACTGGCCCAGAAGGAGGGTTATCGTGCGCGCGCCGCCTACAAGCTCAAGGAAATCGACGAGCAGCTTGGACTGATCAAGCCCGGCTATACGGTGGTCGATCTGGGTTCGACACCCGGCGCGTGGAGCCAATACCTGCGGCGGCGCCTTTCTCCGGGCGGCGCGGCTGCGGGGCAACTCAATGGAGCCATATTTGCGCTGGACATCCTCCCGATGGAGCCCATTGAAGGGGTGACCTACCTCAACGGTGATTTTCGCGAGGTCGAGGTACTCGAGCGGTTGGAGCGCGCCCTGGACGGCAGGGCCGTGGATGTGGTGGTATCGGACATGGCGCCCAATCTGTCCGGTATCGAATCCGCCGACGCAGCAAGGATTTCCCACCTTGTCGAGCTGGCGGTGGAGTTTGCCTGCACCCATCTCAAGCCCGAGGGAGCGCTGGTGGTCAAGCTGTTCCATGGCAGTGGGTACAGTGATCTGGTGGCCCTTTTCAAGCAGACCTTCAAGGTGGTCAAGCCCCTCAAACCCAAGGCATCCCGGGATAAGTCATCGGAGACCTTCCTCGTCGGTTTGGGGCTGAAGGCTCGTCCCTGACCGCTTGAGGGCTTGACGAAGTCAAGGCCGGGGCGAATTTCGTCCCCAGACCCAGCAATGCCCGTGCTGTTTCCATGGCCTCGCGGGGGAATAGCGATAGCCACTGCGCTTGAAAGTCCTAAAATGGTCTTCACATGACTGCCATAAAGCCGGCCTGTCCGTTTTCTGTGTCCCGCAACTGGAGCTCTGCTTGAACAATCAGTGGTTTTCAAAAATTGCCGTGTGGCTGGTGATCGCCATGGTGCTGTTCACGGTGTTCAAACAGTTTGACACCCGTGTCGGCGCCAGCGCAGGCCACGTCGGTTATTCGGAGTTCCTGGAGGAAGTTCGAGGTAACCGGATCAAGAGCGCGACCATTCAGGAAGGCCAGGGCGGCACCGAAATCGTTGCAGTCACCAACGATGACCGCAAGATTCGCACGACGGCGACTTACCTTGATCGCGGCTTGGTGGGCGATCTCATCAACAATAATGTCAAGTTCGATGTCAAGCCCCGCGAAGAAGGCTCGCTTCTCATGACTTTGCTGGTCAGTTGGGGGCCTATGCTCTTGTTGATCGGAGTGTGGGTGTACTTCATGCGCCAGATGCAAGGCGGTGGCAAGGGTGGCGCCTTCAGCTTCGGCAAAAGCAAAGCCCGCATGCTTGACGAGAACAACAACCAGGTCACGTTCGCCGATGTCGCCGGTTGCGACGAGGCGAAAGAAGAGGTCAAAGAGGTGGTTGACTTCCTCAAGGACCCTCAAAAATTCCAAAAGCTCGGCGGGCGCATTCCCCGCGGCCTGCTCCTTGTTGGCCCTCCTGGTACCGGCAAAACGCTGCTGGCCAAATCCATTGCTGGCGAAGCCAAGGTGCCGTTTTTCAGCATCTCGGGCTCCGACTTTGTTGAGATGTTCGTGGGCGTGGGCGCTGCCCGTGTGCGCGACATGTTCGACAACGCCAAGAAGAACGCCCCGTGCATCATCTTCATC
>JBKCTS010000398.1:0-2584 GCA_046318695.1 Acidovorax sp. | reverse complement strand
TCGATGCCCACCACGGCAGCGCAGCCGTATTTCCACCAGCCATCGGTCACGCCCATTTCCACGGCTACGCGGGGCACACCGGCGGGCAGCACGCTGCTCTTGTACTTGGCGTCTTCGCGGTCGAAGGTGGTGGTGCTGGGCATGGAGACCACGCGCACAGCAATTTTGCGCTCGGCCAGCAGGCGCTGGGCTTTCAGGGCCAGTTGCACTTCTGAGCCGGTGGCAATGATCACGGCCACGGGTTTTTTCTTGATGCCGACATCGGCCGGGTCGCTCAGCACATAGGCGCCGCGGCTGATGTCGCCCAGGTCGCGCTTGGGCGCGTAGGGCAGGTTCTGGCGCGACAGGGCCAGCACGGTGGGCTTGTTGCGGTTGGAGAGCGCTACGCTCCAGGCCACAGCGGTTTCGGCGGTGTCGGCGGGGCGCCAGACGTCCAGGTTGGGGATCAGGCGCAGGCTGGCGATGTGTTCGACCGACTGGTGCGTGGGGCCGTCTTCGCCCAGGCCGATGGAGTCGTGGGTGAACACATGGATCACGCGCTGCTTCATCAGTGCGGCCATGCGGATGGCGTTGCGGCTGTAGTCGCTGAAGGTGAGGAAAGTGCCGCCGTAGGGGATGAAGCCGCCGTGCAGCGCCACGCCGTTCATGATGGCGGCCATGCCGAATTCGCGCACGCCGTAGTTGATGTGGCGGCCGCCGAGCTTTTGGCCGTTGTCGAGCGTGGTCTGCACCACGTTACCCTGCACGTCAAAGCGCAGGCTGGGGGTGCTGGCGGTGTTGGTGAGGTTGGAGCCGGTCAGGTCAGCGCTGCCGCCCAGCAGTTCGGGCAGGGCTGCGGTGAAGGCTTCCAGCGCCAGCTGGCTGGCCTTGCGGCTGGCCACGGTCTCGCCCTTGGTGTGGGCCCCCACCACGGTGTCCACGGCCACCTGGGCAAAGTGGGCCGGCAGGTCGCCCTTCATGCGGCGCGTGAGTTCAGCCGCCAGCCCGGGGAAGGCCGCGGTGTAGGCGGCAAAGCGCTGGTTCCATGCCGCCTCGGCGCTTTGGCCGCTGGCCTTGGCGTCCCATCCGGCGTACACGTCTTCGGGGATCACGAAGGCCTCGCTTGACCAGCCCAGCGCTTCGCGGGTCAGCGCAATCTCTTGCGCACCCAGCGGCTCGCCGTGGGCCTTGGAGGTGTTGGCGCGGTTGGGGCTGCCTTTGCCGATGAGCGTCTTGCACAAGATCAGGGAGGGGCGCTCGGTCTGCTTCTTGGCTTCGGTAATCGCGGCGGCCACCTTGTCGGCGTCGTGGCCGTCGATGGGGCCAATCACGTTCCAGCCGGCGGACACGAAACGCAGTGCGGTGTTGTCGGCAAACCATGGGGTCACCTGGCCGTCAATCGAGATGCCGTTGTCGTCATACAGGGCAATCAGCTTGTTGAGCTTCCAGGCGCCGGCCAGCGAAATCGCTTCCTGGCTGATGCCTTCCATCAGGCAGCCATCGCCCAGGAAGGCGTAGGTGTTGTGGTCGACCACGGCATGGCCTTCGCGGTTGAACTCGGCGGCCAGCAGCTTTTCGGCCAGCGCAAAGCCCACGGCATTGGTGATGCCCTGGCCCAGCGGGCCGGTGGTGGTTTCCACGCCGGGGGTCACGCCCACTTCGGGGTGGCCGGCCGTCTTGCTGTGCAGCTGGCGGAAGTTCTTGAGCTCGCCGATCGGCAGGTCGTAGCCCGTCAGGTGCAGCAGCGCATACAGCAGCATGGAGCCGTGGCCATTGCTCAGTACAAAACGGTCGCGGTCAAACCACTGGGGGTTGACGGGGTTGTGCTTGAGGTGGCGTGCCCACAGGCCTACGGCCATGTCGGCCATGCCCATTGGTGCGCCGGGGTGGCCGGAATTGGCTTGTTGAACGGCGTCCATGGCCAATGCGCGGATCGCATTGGCCATTTGTTGGGATTGCTGGGTGTTGGCCATGGGGGTGCGGGTGGTTTCAGCGAAAACCCGGCATTTTACCGGGGGTGCTCCGGGCCCGGTGCGTGCGCCAAAGCGCCATGCCATGCACTACAGTGCGGGCCATGCATGGACTGCACCTCACCGCCGATCTGCGTGGCTGCCGCTGCGCCCCCGCGTGGCTGCTGGACGCCAACGCTCTGGGCCACGCCTGCACCGAGGCCGTGCGGGCGGTCGGACTGCAACCCGTGGGACAACTTTTTCATTCATTTCCAGCCACCGCGCACGGTGCGGGCGGAGTGACTGCTACTATTTTGCTAGCAGAATCGCATTTGTGCGTGCACACCTGGCCTGAGCAGATGGCCGTGACGCTGGATGTGTACGTGTGCAATTTCGGGGCAGACCACTCGGGCAAGGCGCGCGCATTGATGGAGTCCTTGCTGGACCTGTTTGACCCGACTGACGTGCAGCGCCACGCGCTGCAGCGCGGTGCCGTGCCCGAGCCCGCAGCATGAGCGCGACCCACCCCGTCCCCGCGCTGCGGCTGGCCGCAGGCCGCGGCGTGCGTATGCGCCAGCTCGGCGACACCACGCCCAAGCGCCTGCTTGAAGTGCCGGGCCCGCCGCTGCGCCCGTGTCGCCTCACGGCCTAGCCGG
>JBKCTS010000397.1:0-2479 GCA_046318695.1 Acidovorax sp. | reverse complement strand
GGCCAAACATGGCGCGCACTTCGTCTTCGTAGCTGCTGCGAATTGGAAAGACGTTGGGGCCCGCCAGGGCGGATTGCAGGCCCGTCAACGGTCCGATCAACGCCAGTCGGTGTTTCTCAAGAGTCTTGTTTTCGACCAATCGGACGGTGGGCTGCGTCCCTACCACGCCTACCAGCGCAACGATTCCCTGCTGATCGACCATCGTCTCCACAAGTGAAACGGTGTTTTTTGCATCGAATCCATCATCCTGGGATACCAGTGCAACGCTGCGACCCCGCACCCCGCCATTGGCATTGGTTCGATCCACCGCCATCTGGATACCTGCGTTGTACTCCCGACTAAACGCACCGACGAGGCTGTTACTCGGTGACGATGTATGGCCGAGCTTGATGACCTGCGCCGGGGCGAAATGGGTAAACAGTGCAAGGGTTAGCCCCAGCAAAGCCTGGGCGAGGCGCAGGCGGGGGATTTCACTACCTTCGCAGGATTCCACCGTGTGGCAGAGAAAATCCTTAAAGCTCATATTGTGTGCTCCAAATGCGTTGGTATTCATGCGAATGCCTTGAATCCTATCGATGATTTATTTGCCAATAAAATCACATAAAACGCATCATTGAATGACTTTTTTCTATGCAATTGAGCCTGCGCCAAATCAACTACGTCCTCGCCGCTGCCGAGACAGGCCAGTTCTCCGCGGCCGCGATAAAGATGCATGTGACGCAGACTGCGATCACGGGGGCCATCAAGGATCTGGAAGGCGTGTTGGGCGTGGCGCTGTTCACACGTCACCACGCATCGGGGGTGTCACTCACCGTGGATGGCCAGAAGTTCTTGCACCACGCGTACGGCATTTCTGCGGCTGTGAACTCCGCGTTGCACGACCCGGGTCTCATGCGTCAAAACGTAACGGGCAAGGTGCGCTTTGGTGCGACGCCTGCAGTGCTCTCGGTCTACCTGGTGCCGGCAATTGCCAGGTTTTCAAAGGCCTATCCGCAGATTGAGCTCGATGTGCAAGAGCTCGAAAGGCCGGATTTAGAGACCGCGATTCAAGAAGGCCGCATCGATTTGGGAGGCGCCTGGTTGGCCAACCTGAGCGACCCAGACCAGTTGGAAATGGTGGCCCTGACGCGAGCGCGGCGACAACTATGGCTGCCGGCGTCCCACGCTTTGCTGACCAAGCGCAGCATCGCTTTGACGGACGTCGCGCCGCTGCCCTATGCGCTTTACACGCAAGACGAGACGCCACGGAACACGATGAGGTTCTGGCAATCGTGCGGCTTGCAACCAAACATCAAGTACCGTGTTTCATCCGTGGAGACCTTGCGAAGTCTTGTGGCACAGGGGCTCGCAGTGAGCATCATCTCCGATGCAGCATATCGGCCATTCTCCATGGAGGGTTTGCGTGTTGAGACACGTCCCCTTGACGACGGACTTCCTTCCATAGAAATCGGACTAGCATGGAGCCCTCGGCGGCCGATGACGCCTGCCACCGAGATCTTCAAGACGTTTATGCAGTTGACCTTTGGAGGGGTTCGCTCTGGGGTCCGCGTGATTTAGCGGCTGTCTTTGCTTTGGGCTCATGACAGCCGCTTGCCCTGCATTCAGGTTGATGCCCCGAGGCGCCCAATGCATGCACACTTTTTGGGCTTCGAGTGCCAAATCCCATGGGGCCCGAACTCCGTACCCCCGATGGAGCCTCGCTGCGGCACGCTGGCGGCATGGCTCCTCCTTGCGGGCACGAGCCCGCAGCCTCCTCGCGCCCTGCCAGTGCACCGCATCATGGCCGACCCGGCCGCGCCTCTGGTGAACAATGTGGGCTAGGAGCCTCCTATGTCGTCCACACCTGCCGTATCCACCCTGCTACCTATCATGCAGGCCCAATGGCTGGGCCCGCAGTGGCCCACACTGGACCCATTCCTGTTCTGCGCTCACCATGACGATGCCTATCCCGCCGGCAACGGCGCTTTCGGCCCGGCGGTGTCGATAGACGACCGGCAGCTTGGAAGCGACTTCAGCCGCAAGGACGGCTGGAGCATGTACCACGGCGACAAGGTGCCCGGGTTTCCGGGTCACCCCCACCGCGGGTTTGAAACGGTGACGCTGGTGCGCAGCGGCCTCATCGACCACGCGGATTCATTGGGCGCTGCGGCAAGATTTGGCGGCGGCGATGTGCAGTGGGTTACGGCGGGCAAGGGCATCGTGCATTCTGAGATGTTCCCGCTGCTCAACGCCAACGAGCCCAACCCGCTCGAACTCTTCCAAATCTGGCTCAACCTGCCTGCACGCAACAAGATGGTGGAGCCGCACTTCACCATGCTGTGGAGCGAGCGCATTCCGCGGCTGGAGCATCGCGATGCGGCGGGCCGAAAGACGACCGTTACCGTGGTGGCGGGCGCGCTTCAGGGTGCGGCTGCGCCCCTGTCGCCACCGCCTGAATCGTGGGCCTCGCAACCCGAGGGCGATGTGGCAATCTGGACCC
>JBKCTS010000396.1:0-7755 GCA_046318695.1 Acidovorax sp. | reverse complement strand
ACAGGATGGCCGCATAGGTCTGGCCGCGCGTCTGGTGCGTCTGCACATACTGCTTGATGGCAGCCACGGCCAGCGCGCCGGCGGGCTCGACAATGCTGCGCGTGTCCACGAACACGTCCTTGATGGCGGCGCACACGGCATCGGTATCAACCGTGATGAACTCGTCCACCAAGCCGCTGTGTGCGATGCGGAAGGTTTCCTCACCCACCAGCTTGACCGCCGTGCCGTCGGAAAACAGCCCCACATCCGGCAGCGTGACGCGCTCGTGCGCCCGGACCGACTGGATCATCGCATCCGAGTCATTCATCTGCACACCGATCACCTTGATCTCGGGGCGCACGGCCTTGATGTAGTTGGCCACGCCTGAGATCAGGCCGCCACCCCCGATGGCCACAAACACGGCATCGAGCTGGGTGCTGCCCAGGCTTTGCAGTTGGCGCAGGATTTCCATCGCAATGGTGCCCTGGCCCGCAATCACGTCGGGGTCGTCAAACGGGTGCACGAAGGTCAGCCCCTGCTCGTTTTGCAGCCTCACCGCGTGGCTGTAGGCATCCGAGTAGCTTTCTCCGTGCAGCACCACCTCGCCGCCCAGGGTCTTGACCGCATCCACCTTGAGCTGCGGCGTGGTGGTGGGCATCACGATCACCGCGCGCACGCCCAGCTTGTGGGCGCTCATGGCCACGCCTTGCGCGTGGTTGCCGGCCGACGCGCAGATCACCCCGCGGGCCAACTGCTCGGGCGTGAGGTGGGCCATCTTGTTGTAGGCGCCGCGCAGCTTGAAGCTGAAGACCGGCTGCTGGTCCTCGCGCTTTAACAGCACCTTGTTGTGCAGGCGGCGGCTGAGGTTGCGGGCAGGCTCCAGTGGCGACTCGACCGCCACGTCGTACACACGGGCGGTCAGAATTTTCTTGAGGTAGTCGGCGGGGGTGAGATGCTGGGTCATGGAAAAAAAGCCAAGGGAGTCCACCGCGGCGCTGGCGGGGCACCATCATAGGGCGAGCCTGCTGCCAGCCCAGCAGGGCAACGTGCCGCACGCGGTGGTGCCAAGCCCGGCCGCGCCGCACGCCGGGCCCTTTTCATGCAAAAAAAAGCCCCGGGCCGTGAGGCCTGGGGCTAATCCATCCTTTGAGGAGATGGAGGAGACAATCGTTGCGGGCGAGGGCCTTGCCTGACGCAGGACCTTGCCTGTTGCTTGCCGGGGGCAAGCGTGATCGAATTTTAGCGCAACTTGTGCTGCATTGCAGCAAAATTCGGTCTGTTCATGACCGCGCGGTCGCTGCGTGCCAAAAAGCGACACGCAAAACCAACCAAGGAATCGTTCGATGGAATGCACAGTGAGCTGGACGGGCGGGGCAGGTACCCGCTCTGGAATGGGGTTTGTTGCGGAGACCGGAAGCGGGCATGTCCTTGCCATGGACGGCGCGCCCGATGCCGCCAACCCGGCCAATGGCGGGCAGAACCTTGCTCCGCGGCCCATGGAAACCGTACTGGCCGGCACCGGCGGCTGCACCGCCTACGACGTGGTGCTGATCCTTAAGCGCGGCCGCCATGATGTGCGCGGCTGCAGCGTCAAGCTCACCACAGAGCGCGCGGACACCGACCCCAAGGTTTTCACCAAAATCCACATGCACTTCACCGTGACCGGCAAGGGCATCCCTGCCGCGGCTGTGGAACGGGCCATTGCCATGAGCCACGACAAATACTGCTCGGCCAGCATCATGCTGGGCAAGACCGCGCAGATCACCACCGGTTTTGAGGTGCTCGAGGCCTGACGGTTTTGCGCTTTGCGTTGCGCAGATGCCGCGCGGGCCTGCGACGACCGCAGAGCGCTTACACGTAGTGGGCCGTGGTGGTCATCACCCGGGCTGCGGCCCGCATGGCGGCTTTGACCGGTGGCGGCAGCTCCATCGCGCCCGACGCGCGTGCCTGGGCTGCATGGCGCTCCTCGTCGTCCTTCATGCGCGCCACCACGGCGCGCGAGGCCAGGTCGTTCTCGGGCAGTCGCTGCAGGTGGCCGTGCAGATGGGCCGCGACTTGGGTTTCAGTCTCGACCACAAAGCCCAGGCTGGCGCGGTCGCTGATCCTGGCAGCCGCCAGGCCCAGCGCAAAAGCGCCGGCAAACCACAGCGGATTGAGCGCGCTGGGCCGCGCGCCCAGCGCATCGAGCCGCTGGCGTGTCCAGGCCAGATGGTCGGTTTCTTCGCGAGCCGCCGCCAGCAGGTGCTCACGCAATTGCGGGTTTTGGGTGACGGCAGCCTGCGCCGTGTAAAGCGCCTGGGCGCACACCTCGCCCACATGGTTCACGCGCATCAGCGCGCCCGACAGCCGCCTTTGCGCCGGGCTCAGGTCCGCCTCTGCCACGCCCTGCGCCGGTGTCGGGGTTGAGGCGCGTGGCACGGCGAACAGGGTGCGCAGCGCCGTGTCAGCAGCGGTTAAAAGAGAATCCACCGAAGTCCTCCAGCAGGCAAGGGCGCCGAAACATCAATTTCATTTGGAAACACCAGGGCGTCGCATCGCGGCTTGATTCTTGCCCTCTCGGGCGTGGATTTTGCACCGTCTTCGGGAAATGTTGCAGCACTGCAACGGATTTCCTCTTTCGCCAAATTTGTGGGTGATTTCCTTTGCGAAACCGGTCCGGGTCTGGTGCAATAAGAACAACTTCCCCACCAGGAGGTTGGCCCGGGGAACCGGCGGGACTGTGCAGGTGTGCTTCACCATAGACCCCCCGTACCGGCGCCCTATGTTTAACCTTGGAGTAACTCGCAATGAAAAAATCCCTGATTGCCCTGGCCGTGCTGGCTGCTTCCGGCGCTGCAATGGCTCAATCTTCTGTGACGCTGTTCGGCATCGTTGATGCGGGCTACGGTTATGGCTCCGGTAGCATCGCTAACCGTTCGCAACTGATCAACTCCGGCTTCAACAGCAGCCGCCTGGGTTTCCGCGGCGTTGAAGATCTGGGTGGCGGCATGTCCGCTTCGTTCTGGCTCGAAGCTGGCGTGAACAATGACAACGGTCAAGGCGCTACCACCAACGCGAACAACCAAGCAGGGGCTGCTGCCCTGGGCAACGGTCAGCAAGGCCTGACCTTCAATCGTCGTTCGACGGTCAGCGTCAGCGGCGGGTTCGGCGAAGTCCGTCTGGGCCGTGACTACACCCCCCAGTTCTGGAACATCACCAATTTTGATCCGTTCGGCACCAACGGTGTCGGCACGACCCAGACCCAAACCAATCTGGGCGGTGTTGTGAATACCCGCGCTTCCAACTCCATCGGCTACTTCCTGCCAGGCAACCTGGGCGGTTTCTACGGTCAGGCCCAGTATTACATGGGTGAAAACCTGAGCAATGCGGCCAACAAGAAGGACGGCAACGGCATGGCCCTGCGCGTCGGTTACCGTAACGGCCCCATCGAAGCTGCCCTGGCACTGGCTGAAACCAAGTACTTGGCTGGCAACATCAAGGCGATGAACCTGGGCGGTTCGTTCGACCTGGGCGTGGCCAAGCTCATGGCTCACTACAACCAAGACAAGATCAGCAACGGTGCTGAGGGCACGGGCTTCCTGCTCGGCGCTACCGTACCAATGGGTGCTGGCCTGATCCGCGCATCGTACTCTACCTACGAGATCGACAACGTGACTGGTCTGGACCCACGCGCTAACAAGCTGGCTCTGGGCTATGTGCACAACCTGTCCAAGCGCACCGCTCTGTACGCAACCTACGCCCGCGTGACCAACAAGAACGGCTCCGCCGTGGCGCTGAACAGTTCCTCGACTGCTGCCAACAACAGCTCTTCTGGCTACGACATCGGCGTTCGCCACAGCTTCTAATTCAATGCTGGCCTTGCGCCAGTGCTTGAAATTAGCAAACAAAAAGCCGCCTTCGGGCGGCTTTTTGTTTGCCGCTTTGGACAGTGAGCGGCTTGCCACTTGCAGGCCACCGCTGTCTGGCCCATGTCAGGCAAGGCCGCAGCGCCGCCTGCTGCCCGTGGCGCAGCCTCCAACCCAGCCTGGAACTGGCCTTGCAAGCAAACGGCACGATAGCCGCCTGCACTGAGTCCTTGGAAAATCCAGCATTCAGGGATTTCCCGTTGGCAACCGAGCCCCGTTTCCTGCACAGTGAAATTTTTACCGAAAGGCTCTCATGAAACTCAAGGTCTGTCTGTTGTCGGTTGCAGCCGCTGCCGCGCTTTTGCTCACGCCCGCGGTACATGCCAAGTCGTTCAAATGGGCCAGCCAGGGCGAAATTGCAACCTGGGACATCCATTCGCAGAACAACGCGCTGCAAAACGGCATCCACGCCAACGTGTACGAGAGCCTGGTTTACTACAACAGCAAGACGTTTGAGGTGGAGCCGGTGCTCGCGACGTCCTGGCGGGAGATCACCCCAACGCAGATCCGGTTCAACCTGCGCCAGGGCGTCAAGTTTCACGACGGCTCCGCGTTCACCGCAGACGATGCCGTCTATTCCCTCCAGCGGGCCATGGCCAAGACCTCCAACTTCACGCCCTATGTCCAGGGCATCAGCAAGGTGAGCAAGGTCGATAACCAGACGATTGACGTCATCCTCAGTGCCCCCAACCCAGTGCTGCTGCGCCAGATGACCGAGCTGCGCATGATGAGCAAGGCCTGGGCTGAAAAGAACAAGTCGGTGGAGCCCAAGGACATCAAGGGCACGGATGAGAATTTCGCGCACCGCAATGCCATGGGCACCGGGCCGTATCTGCTGGACGCCTGGCAGCCCGACGTCAAAATGGTGTTCAAGCGCAACCCCAACTGGTGGGGCAAGATGGATGGCAACGTGACGGAGATCGTGTACACGCCCATCAAGTCCGCCGCTACCCGCATTGCGGCCCTGCTGTCGGGCGAGGTCGACCTGGTGCTGGACCCCAGCCCGCAAGACCTGGGGCGCCTGCGTGCCAGCGCTGACCTGAAGGTCATCGACGGTGTGGAGAACCGAACCATCTTCCTGGGCATGGACCAGTTCCGCGACGAACTGCCGGGCTCCAACATCAAGGGCAAAAACCCCCTGAAGGATGTGCGCGTGCGCAAGGCGCTGTACCAGGCCATTGATGTGGACGCCATTTCCCGCAGCATCATGCGCGGCCTGGGCAAACCGACTGGCACCATCGTGGCACCGCAGGTGGCAGGTTACACAGAGGACGTGGGCAAGCGCTTTCCTTACAGCGTGGATGCCGCCAAAAAGCTGCTCACCGAAGCGGGCTACCCCGATGGCTTTGAGGTGGACTTCGCCTGCCCGAACAACCGCTACATCAACGATGAAGCCATCTGCCAGGCGGTCACGGCCATGTGGTCGCGCATCGGGGTCAAGGCCAAGCTGCGGACGCTGCCGCTGGTGAATTACTTCCCGATGATCCAGCGCTATGAAGCCAGCATCTACATGCTTGGCTGGGGTGTGCCCACCTTCGATGCGTTGTACAGCCTGCAATCACTGGTGCGCACCGTGGGCCAGGGCGGCGACGGTAACTACAACGTGGGCCGCTACAGCAACCAGCGCATGGACTACCTGGTCGATCGCGTCAAAGGTGAAACCGATGCGCTCGTGCGCTCGCGCATGCTGACCGAAGCGCTCCAACTGTCCAACGACACGGTGTCGCACATTCCGCTGCACGACCAGGTCATTCCCTGGGCCATGAAGAAGAACATTGCGGTGGTGCACCGCGCGGACAACCGCATCGACATGCGCACCGTCAAGGTGAACTGACCGAGCGCCGGGTCAGGGCCTGGGTCGCAAGCGTTGCCGGGCCCTTGCTCTTTTTGGTTTAACCTGCGGCTTTAATGTCTCACCGCGCCTGCGCCGCCCAAAGCGGCGCTGGCGGTTTTATGGCCCACACTCTCGACGCCCCCTGCTGATGCTCGCCTTCATCTTGCGCCGCCTGCTCCAGGCCGTGGTTGTCATGGTCGCGGTGGCCTTTATTTCCTTCATGCTGTTTCAGTATGTCGGAGACCCCGTGGTGTTTCTCCTGGGGCAGGACGCCACGGCCGAACAGGTGCGTGAGCTGCGCGCGTCGCTGGGCCTCGACAAGCCATTTTTCGTGCAGTTTGGCCACTTTCTGGTCAACGCGGCGCAGGGTGAGTTTGGCCTGAGCCTGCGCCAGGGCGCCAAGGTGTCGCGGCTGATTGCCGAGCGCTTTCCGGCCACGCTCGAACTCGCGCTGGTCGCTGCCTTTATCGCGCTGGTGATCGGTGTGCCCATGGGCGTCTATGCGGCGCTCAAGCGCGGCACGTTCACCAGCCAGGTGTTCATGACGCTGTCGCTGCTGGGTGTTTCGTTGCCCACCTTTCTCATCGGCATCCTGCTGATCCTGGTGTTCGCCGTGACGCTGGGCTGGTTTCCCAGCTTTGGTCGTGGCGAGGTGGTGCAACTGGGCTGGTGGAGCACGGGCCTGCTCAAGGCCAAGGGCTGGCACCACATCGTCCTGCCAGCCATTACGCTGGCGATTTTTCAGCTCACACTGATCATGCGGCTGGTGCGCGCCGAGATGCTGGAGGTGCTGCGCACCGACTACATCAAGTTTGCGCGCGCCCGCGGCCTGTCCAACCGTGCCATTCATTTTGGCCATGCCTTAAAGAACACGCTGGTGCCCGTGATGACCATCACCGGCTTGCAGCTCGGTGGCCTGATTGCCTTTGCCATCATCACCGAGACGGTGTTCCAGTGGCCGGGCATGGGGCTGCTGTTTATCCAGGCCGTGACGTTTGCCGACATTCCCGTCATGGCCGCCTACCTGTGCCTGATTGCATTGATCTTTGTGGTCATCAATCTGGTGGTGGACTTGCTGTACTTTGCCGTGGACCCCCGCCTGCGCGTGGACAAGGCTGGAGGGCATTGAGCCATGCCAAAGCCCTTGCGTTGCCTTTTGCGCCATGCTGCTCCCCGCCCCACAAGCCACCGCCCCCGTTCAACCCCGAAGCACAACGGCTTTCGCTTACACCCATCACCAGGAGAGTCCTATGAGTTTTCCCAAGAAAGTTGCCGCGACGGCACTGTTTGCGGCGCTTGCAACCACGGGCTTGGTTGCCGGTGCGCAGACCATCCGGATCGCCAACCAGGGCGATGCACTGTCGATGGACCCGCACTCGCTCAATGAATCCCTGCAGCTGAGCGTGACTAGCAACGTCTACGAGCCGCTGGTGGGCCGCAACAAGGACCTGAGCCTGGCGCCCGCCCTGGCCACGGCCTGGAAGCAGACAGCGCCCACCGTGTGGCGTTTTGAGCTGCGCAAGGGTGTGCAATTCCATGATGGCACGCCGTTTACGGCCGATGACGTGGTCTTCAGCTTTGGCCGCATGAAGGGCGAAGGCTCGGACATGCGCGCGACCAACAGCGACGTGAAAGTGGTTCGCAAGATTGACGACCATACCGTCGAAATCGAGACCGTTGCGCCCCAGCCCATCCTGCCCGATGTGATCACCACCTCGTACATCATGAGCAAGAAGTGGTGCGAGACCAACCAGGCGGTGAATCCGGTGGACCGGCGCAAGGGCATCGAGAACGCCGCTTCGTTCCGTGCCAACGGCACCGGCCCCTACCGCCTGCGGGAGCGCCAGCCCGGCGTGCGCACCGCGTTCGTGCGCAACGGCGCCTACTGGGGCAAGATCGAAGGCAATGCCACCGAGGTCGTCTTCACCCCCATCGGCAACGATGCCACCCGGGTGGCAGCACTGCTGTCGGGCGAGATCGACGTGATGGAGCCCGTGCCCGTGCAGGACATTGAGCGCATCAACAGCAGCCCCAATG
>JBKCTS010000395.1:0-2654 GCA_046318695.1 Acidovorax sp. | reverse complement strand
GTTTCTGGGTGGTGTGAACTTATACGTCAATGGGGTGGAAGGCAATATCACCTGAGGCGACAAGAAGTAATCAGCGCTGTGCGCACTCACAATGGCCGCCTCCGGGCGGCTTTTTTTATGCACAGCGTCGCGCGCAGGCCCCGCCAGAGTTGCAAGCTTGCGCCAACGAGGCATCATCGCTGCACAGCCTGCCACCGCCTGTTTGAAAAGGGCGGGGCGCCGTCATTCGAGGAGACTGCCCTGTTCAAGATTCCCCCCATTGCTGCCGACCGCCTGCCCGGCCTGCTGCGTGCCATGCCCAAGGCCGAGCTGCACATCCACATCGAGGGCTCGCTGGAGCCCGAGCTGATTTTTGCCCTGGCGCAGCGCAATGGCGTGCCGCTGGCGTATGCCAGCGTGGATGCACTGCGGCGGGCGTATGCCTTCACCAATCTGCAGAGCTTTCTGGACATCTACTACGCCGGTGCCAGCGTGCTGCTGCACGAGCAGGATTTTTACGACATGGCACGTGCCTATCTGGTGCGGGCCGCCGCCGACAACGTGCTGCATGCCGAGATCTTTTTCGACCCACAGACCCACACGGCCCGCGGCGTGCCGATGGAGACCGTCATCAACGGCCTGCACCGCGCCTGTGTGGACGCCGAGGCTGAACTGGGTATCAGCGCCACGCTCATCCTGTGCTTCCTGCGCCACCTGAGCGAGGAGTCGGCCTTCGAGACGCTGGAGCAGGCCATGCCCTACCTGGGCCGCATTGTGGGCGTGGGGCTGGATTCCAGCGAATTGGGCCACCCGCCCGAGAAGTTTGCGCGCGTGTTCGCCCGCTGCGGCGAGCTGGGCTTGCACCGGGTCGCGCACGCGGGCGAGGAGGGGCCGCCGGCCTACATCTGGAGCGCGCTGGATGTGCTCAAGGTCGAGCGCATCGACCATGGCGTGCAGGCCGTGCACGACGCGGCGCTGATGCAGCGCCTGGCCCAGGAGCGCATCGCGCTCACGGTGTGCCCCTTGTCCAACCACAAGCTGTGCGTGTTCCCCAACCTGGCCGATCACAACCTGGGCAGGCTGCTCGACGCGGGCCTGGCGGCCACCGTCAATTCGGACGATCCGGCGTATTTTGGCGGCTACATCAACGAAAACTTCACGCAAGTGTTTGCCGCCACCGGCCTCAAGGCCCGGCACGCCTACCAGTTGGCGTTCAACAGCTTCGAGGCCAGCTTTGCCACCAACGCGCAAAAACGGGTTTGGGAGCACAAGCTCAAGGAAACCTTCGAGCGCTGCGTGGAGCACGACTACTGAGCCAGCGCACCCCTGAGGCCGCTGACGAGCGGCTGGTTAAAATGCGTGCTCGAAAGGCTGCTGTCCCGGCAGCCTTTTGCTTTTTCTGTCATCGGGACCATGTAGAGGACCACCATGTACAAAAACCTCGCTGCCACGCTCGTGGCCGCCTGTTTTTTCTCCCCCGTTTTTTCGCAGACCGCCGCAGCGGGCAAGACCTTGCCGGCTGAGCCGGTCAAGGCCGGTTTTGTCTACGTCTCGCCCATCACCGAAGCCGGTTGGACGCGCCAGCATGACGAGGGCCGCAAGGCCGTCGAGGCGGCGCTGGGCAGCCAGGTGAAGACCACCTTCGTCGAAAACGTGGCTGAAGGCGCTGATGCCGAGCGGGTCATCCGCGACCTGGCCGCCACCGGGCACCAGATCATCTTCACGCCCAGCTTTGGCTACATGGAACCCACGCTCAAGGTGGCGCAGGACTTCCCCCATGTGAAGTTCGAGTCCATCACCGGCTACAAGACAGCGCCCAACGTGGCGGCGGCCAATGCGCGCTACTACGAGGGCCGCTACCTGGCTGGCATGACCGCTGGGCGCATGACGAAGACGGGTGTGGCGGGCTATGTGGCAGGCTTTCCCATCCCGGAGGTGCTGCAGGGCATCAATGCCTTTGCGCTGGGCATGCGGTCCGTCAACCCGCAGGCGGTGGTCAAGGTGGTGTGGCTCGATGTATGGTTTGACCCGCCCAAGGAGCGCGATGCGGCCATGGCGCTGTTCAACCAAAACGTGGATGTGATCGCGTTCCACACGGGCTCCACGGCCGTGATGGCTGCGGCGCAGGAGCGCGGCAAGATGGCGGTGGCCTATCACTCCGACATGCGCCGCATCGGGCCCGATGCACAGATCGTGGCTGTGACGCACCAGTGGGGCGACTACTACACGCAGCGCGTGCGCGCCGTGCAGCAGGGCACCTGGAAAAGCGCCAGCCTGTGGGGCGGTGTGCGCGAAGGCATGATCCGCGTCGGCGACTTCGGCCCCCGGGTGCCCGCTGCCGTGCAAAAGGAAGTGCTGGCAGCGCAGAAGTCCATTGGCGAAGGGCGTCTCAAGCCGTTTCGCGCCGGCAAGACCGCCGTGCGCGACAACGAGGGCCGTGAGGTGATTGCCGCCGGGCAGGCCCTGACCGACCCACAGATCCAGCAGATGAACTGGCTGGTGGAAGGCGTGCAGGGCAAGGTCACGCGCTGACCTGCCCCAGGAGGGTCGCCCACAGCGTATTTTTTGCGGCACGGATGCGCAGCCACCTGCCAGCAGGCTAAGCTTGACGCCATGCGTGTTTACCGCTCAGCCCTTTTACGTTTTGCCGACGATGGATCGGCCATGTACGACCA
>JBKCTS010000394.1:0-4953 GCA_046318695.1 Acidovorax sp. | reverse complement strand
CCAGGCGGGGCCGCCCGGCCCGCCCGCGGGGCCCGCGCCGTGGCGTGTGCTTTTGCAACGCGTCGATAACTACGGGGTCACCCAGCGCCCCACCGCTGAGGGCAGACGAGGTGAGCATCGCCTCATCGTGCGCGCCAAGGCCCGCCTGCACCAGTGCGGCATAGGCCGCCTCACGGGCAAACGGGGTGTTGCCCAAAGCCCAGTACAGGGCGTGCGGCGTGAGCAGCCTGTCCTGACGCAGGCCCAGCCAGTGGGCATGGCTTGACCAGGCATAGCCGGATGCCTGCTCTGCCAGCCCCGCCCGTACGGGATTGAGATCGAGGTACACCATGCACGGCAGCAAATATCGATCAGGCTGCAGCACCGTGCACCGATACCGCCCTTCCCACAGGGTGCCCGTGCGCGCATGGCGCCGGTTGAAGTACTGCACGTAGCGTCGGCCCACAGCCTGCATCATCTGCGGCAGCCCCTCGGCGGTCGCGGGCGTGGCCAGCAGGTGGAAGTGGTTGTTCATCAGCACATAGGCGTGCACAGCCACCCCGTGCTTCTGTGCGCTATCGGCCAGCAGAGACAGCATGGTCTCGCGGTCTTCTCTGTCAACGAAGATGTCCTGGCGGTTGTTGCCACGCTGGATGACGTGGTGCAGATGACCCGGCAAGGTCAGACGAGGCAGGCGGGCCATGGGTTTCCAGGGGTGCAAGGGTGGAGGCCATGATAATCCGTCCCCGATTAGGCCCTGCCGTCATGCGAACCCACTCAGTGCGGCATGGCACGGTCGGGCTGGAGGGCATCACCCGGCTCTTGCGGCAATCCAAAACGCGGCCCCAACACCGTGTCGAGCCCCAATTGCTCAAGAATGGCGCGCAAGCGCTCCGAGGCGCTGCGCTTTTTTTGTCCGGTGTAGCGGGCAATGATGAGCTCGTTCTTCATGCTGTGCTCCCAGCCCACCAGCTCCGTCACCGTGACCTGGTAACCGCTGGCCTCCAGGTACAGGCAGCGCAGCACATTGGTGACCTGGCTGCCCAGTTCACGCGTGTGCAGCGGGTGGCGCCACAGTTCAGCCAGCGGCGTGCGGGCCAGTTGCAGGGCCTTGCCCTGGCGCAGGCAGGCCGCCATTTCGGCCTGGCAACAGGGCACCAGCACCATCGCCCTGGCGTTTTTCTGCAGGCCAAATGCGATGGCATCGTCGGTCGCTGTGTCGCAGGCGTGCAGCGCGGTGACCACATCCATCTGTGCAGGCAACTCGTCAGCGCCGGTCGATTCGGCCACAGATGCGTTCAGGAAGGACATGCGGTCAAAGCCCAGCTTTTGAGCCAGCGAACGCGATTTCGCCACCAGCTCGGCGCGCGTCTCCACGCCGTAGATGTGCCCTCGACCCAAGGCCTTGAAGTACAGGTCGTACAGGATGAAGCCCAGATACGACTTGCCCGCCCCATGGTCGGCCAACGTTGGGCCGGGGTCGGTGGTCGATAGCTCCTTGAGCAGTGGTTCAATGAACTGAAACAGGTGGTAGACCTGCTTGAGCTTGCGCCTTGAGTCCTGGTTGATCCGCCCTTCTCGGGTGAGGATGTGCAGCTCTTTCAGTAGCTCGACCGACTGCCCCGGCCGCAGTTCCAACAGTTCGCCAGGCCCGGAACTGGAAACACCGCGCCCGCTGCGCTCGCCTTGCGATGGCTTTGCACCCAGCGTTGCGGCGTGTTTGCTTTTTTTCATCGTGGCACGCCCCGGCCCATCCCTGTTGCTGCGGTTAGATGGGCACACGGCCCGACACCAAGCGCGGCCCAACCCTGCATACCCAGCACTTCCAACACCTCCATGTTCCGCTCGAAGATCGCCTCCGCCTGCGGGAAGACCTCCACGGCGCGGTCAATGCTCTCCTCGCGCAGCAGGTGTAGCGTGGGGTACGGAGAACGATTGGTGCAGTTCGTCACATCATCTGCATCGGTGCCAGCGAACTGGAAATGGGGATGAAAACTGGCAACTTGCAACGTGCCGGCCAGCTCCATGGCCTCCAGCAGGGCGTCTGCTTCTCCCAGAAAATCATTGAAATCCAAAAACTCATGGAGGCACAGGGGCAGGATCAGCAGCGTCGTATCCCGCGCCGTCGCCGGTGTGGCCACCAAGGCGGACAGCTCGCTGCGCAGCAGGTTCCGAACTTCGCCCAGGTCGGCCGTCAAGGCCACGGCATAGTGAATCTGCCCCTTGACATGGACACCCTTCGCAAAAGGACAGAGATTGAGCCCAATCACGGCCCGCTCAAGCCAGCGCACGGTGTCACGGATGTAAGGACCTGCAGCCTCGGCGGAGGATGGCCCAGCAGCGCAAGGGGGAATGGCATTCATGGAGTGAGCGCAAGCATGCGCGATGGAGCGCGGACAATTTTACCGAGCGGGCCCACGGTGCCCCGCGCTCAGTCGAACAGCCTGCGGCCGGTCAGCCGCTGGTGCTCCCGGGCGGCAAACCGGTCCGTCATTCCGGCGATGAAGTCGGCCACGGCCCGTGCGCGCAGGTCTCCCTCGTCTAGCAAGGCCTGTTCGGCAAATGCAGGCTTCATCTCGCCTGGCGCGGCGGTGTAGGCCGCGAACAGGTCGCGAACAACCTCCTGGGCGCGTGCAGATGTCTCCATCACGCGAGGATGGCGGTACAGATTCTTCAACAGGAATTGCTTGAGCTCGAGCGACTGGGCACGCATGGAATCGCCAAACATCACCAAGGGTGGGGCCCGGCGTACGGCCGCCACATCGCACGGCGCCTGCCTAACGAGCGCAACGCGCGTGGCGGCAATCACGTCATAAACCTGCTCGCTAAGCATGCGCCGTATCGCTTCAAACAGCAGGCGCCGCTGCCTTTGGGGATTCGCGAGATCGGGGTGGTCAGCCAAGGCATCGGCGCGGTGCTGATCGAACAGGGGCACGTCCTCCAATTGGGACAACGTAATCAGCCCAGAACGGACACCATCATCGATATCGTGCGCGTTGTACGCAATCTCATCGGCCAGGTTGCACAACTGAGCCTCCAGGCTGGGCTGCTCGCGACGCAGGAACCGCGCGCCAATCCCCCCGGGCTCCTCGGTGTCGAGCCGCTGCGCATGTGCGCGCGAGCAGTGCTTGAGGATGCCCTCGCGGGTCTCGAACGTCAGGTTGAGGCCGTCGTATTCGGGATAACGCTCTTCGAGCAGATCAACAACGCGCAGGCTCTGCAGGTTGTGCTCGAAGCCTCCATACGCGGACATGCAGGCGTTGAGCGCATCCTGCCCCGCGTGCCCAAAAGGCGTATGCCCGAGGTCATGGGCCAGCGATATGGCCTCGACCAGATCCTCGTTGATGCGCAGCGACCGCGCGATGGATCGCCCCAGCTGCGCCACCTCCAAGGAATGGGTGAGACGGGTGCGAAACAGGTCCCCTTCATGGTTGAGGAACACCTGCGTCTTGTAGACCAGCCGCCTGAAGGCGGTGGAGTGCACGATCCTGTCGCGGTCGCGCTGGAACTCGGTCCGCGTGGGCGCAGGCGTTTCAGGATGCCGACGCCCCCTGGAAGCCGCCGGATGGGAGGCAAATTCGGCCAAGTCGCGCGCGTGAGTCACAACGGTCCCATCATCATCGTGAAGCTTTCTTGATTGAGCCTGGAAGCGAGCGATGCAAATCTACCGACAGCACGCGTCGATTACATCTCTGACCAGCAGGTCGGGCGCCGTGCGCAGCGACGCGCTTCCCGGCTTGTCGATCACCACAAACTTGATTTCTCCGGCTTCGGCCTTCTTGTCCACCCGCATCAGTTGCAAATAGCGGCCCGCGTTATCGGTGGGGTCAAGCATAGGGCCCACGGTTCGCAACAGCGCTCGCTTCAAGAGCGCCGTCAACCGGCGCACAAACACCTCATCGACCAGGCCAAGGCGATGCGACAGTTCCGCAGCCATCACCATGCCCGCGCCCACGCCCTCACCGTGCAGCCACACCCCGTAACCCATACCGGCCTCAATGGCGTGGCCGAAGGTATGCCCGAAGTTCAGAATGGCGCGCAAACCCGACTCTCGTTCATCCTGCGCCACGACGCCCGCTTTGATCTCACAACTTCGGCGAACCGCATGGGCCAAGGCGCTGCCGTCACGGGCAATCAGGGCATCCATGTGGTCCTCAAGCCATTCAAAAAACGCCATGTCGGCAATGGGCCCATATTTAATGATTTCGGCCAGGCCCGCGCTGAACTCGCGCGGCGGCAGGCTTGCCAGCACATCCAGGTCGCACACAACGCGCTCGGGCTGGTAGAAGGCCCCGATCATGTTCTTGCCCAATGGGTGGTTAATGCCCGTTTTTCCACCCACGGACGAATCCACCTGCGACAGCAGCGTGGTTGGTATTTGCACAAACGGCACGCCACGCATGTAGCTAGCCGCGGCAAATCCTGCCATGTCGCCCACCACACCGCCACCGAGTGCAAACACCACGGTCTTGCGATCGCAAGCTTTCTCCAGCAAGACATCGTAGATGGATTGCAAGGTTTGCCAGTTCTTGTACTCCTCGCCGTCCGGCAACAACAGCTCATGGATCAATCGGTAGTGACTCGACAGCGCCGAGCGCAACTTGGAGGCATACAAAGGCCCCACTGTGGTGTTGCTGACAATCAGCGCAGTGCTCGCAGCGGGTAGCCCCGCGTACACGCCGGGCTGCGCCAAGAGCCCACTGCCGATCACGATGCGGTAGCTTCGAGGGCCGAGGTCGATGAATACTTCTTGAGGGATGGAAGTCATAGCCAAATTCAAAGTCGCCAGACAATGCCACACAGCAGAGGTTCGGTGCGTCAAGCCCCTCCCCTGGGCGGTCTGCACGGCGCTCGCCCAGAGGTAATAGCCAGACATACCCTCAGGGGAGCCGCCATGCCTGCCGTGAAGTCGGTGGTCCTCCGAGACACGCTGAAACCGCGGAGCTTTGCGAACCCATGCGTCATCTTCTGACG
>JBKCTS010000393.1:0-7376 GCA_046318695.1 Acidovorax sp. | reverse complement strand
CCAATTCGATGCGGCCCAGGAACGTGCGGCGCAGCAGCGGCGCGAGCAAACCCGCCACCTGCGCGATGCGTTGGCGGGTGCGCAGTTCACGCTGTACCTGCAGCCCAAGGTCGAAATGCAGACTGGCGCCGTGGTGGGTGCAGAAGCACTGTCGCGGTGGATCCACCCAGAGCGCGGCATGGTGCCGCCGGGCGAGTTCCTGCCTTTGCTGGAGGGCACCGAGCTGGAAATCGACTTTGGCGAGTGGGTACTTGAGACCGCGCTGGACACCCTGGAACATTTGCAGTCGCAGGGCCAGGTGATTCCGCTGAGCATCAACATATCCGCACAGCACCTGCAGCGACCAGGCTTTGCGCGGTGGGTGGCCGAGCGCCTGCGCCGAAGGCCACAACTGTCCGCGAAACTGCTGGAGATCGAGATCACCGAGAGTGCCGCCCTGTACGATCTCGAGTCAGTGGCAGACACCTTGACTGCCCTGCGGGCGATCGGGGTCACCGTGTCGCTGGACGACTTTGGTACCGGCTACTCCTCGCTGACCTACCTTCGGCGCCTGCCGCTGGACACGCTCAAGATCGACCGGAGCTTCGTGCACGGCATGATGGGCGACCCGGGCGACCTCGCCATCGTGCAGGGTGTGCTCGGCCTGGCGCGCTCCTTCGGCTACCGGGTGATTGCTGAGGGGGTTGAGACCCAGGACCAGGGACACATGCTGCTGCAGTTGGGCTGCCAACATGCCCAGGGCTACTGCATCGCACGCCCCATGCCCCTGGAGAACTTCGTGCAGTGGATCGACCGCTGGGAGCCACCAGCAAGCTGGCGGCTCCCACGGACTGACAAAGCATGAAAAACCACGGTTACGCTTGACCAGCTTGACCCTGATGCTATTGTTTTTGATCCTATTGAGCTTGTGGCACTGGGCTCACAGAGCGCGGTGTCCTGGCAGATGCAGCGCGCTTGATCCGGCGAACCACTGAACGAATCGCGCGGGCAAGCGCCGCATCCAGTGCGGCGCGCCAGTCGCGGGCCACGGACGATACGACCACCAGCCCACGCGCTTGCGTCTTGACCTCGAGCTGACAGCGCTTGTCGCGCCCGCCGCGCGGGCCGTTCAGATCCGACAGATGGACCTCGGCGCGGGGCACCTGCCAGCCCAGACGGCGAAACACAAAGCGAACGCGGCGCTCGACCTCGTTGCGCATACCGTAGCCCTGGGGACCGTGGGTTCGAAAAATCACTTGCATGGCATGTCTCCTGGTTTGAACCTAAAAACGGCAGTTGACCGCTTGTAATCTTGCCGCACACAGCGTGGACTCGGGCCTTGCGTTGTTTTCGCAGCCCCACCTTTGGGGTGACAGCGCTACGCACTTGCCAGCACCGCTTTCGGAGCGCCATGCCGTGTTGCTCCTCCTTGCAGGCACAAGCCTGCCGCGTCGTCGCGCCTTGCCTGGCACCCCAACAGCAGCGCTGGCAAATGCGTCCAACTGCCGTTTCTAGGTTGAAGGAGGCTCCAGCCTAGTGCGGTCGCCATCAAGATAACAGCAGGTTTTTCGGAAGCCCGACCTCGGCGGCGGCTGCGGCTGGGCACCGCCGCAAAAACTTCTTTTTTATCGATGTGAAACTTCGGTAAGACGTTGTTTTTTTCGAAGCGTTAACACTCCAAGATTGCAGTGTCTGCCACCTCATCGCAAAAGGAACCCACACATGCTTTACGTCGCCAACTGGACCCTAGTTTCTCTGCTGCTCGGGCTGTGGTCGCTGACCGCCTGGGCGTTTCATGGGGTGGTGGTCTGGGCTTTGACCAAGGCACCGTCGCTCACCAGCCCGGCGGGGGATCTTTCATCCATTCCTGTGCCAGCGTGGCTGCTGCAATTCCTGCCCGTCGAGGCCATCCAGAGCCTGATCGTGGGGCTGACCGAAACGTGGACCTGGGTGAGCGTTGTATTACAGGCAGCGCCCTCGGTCGCCACAGGGGTAACCGCATTGACATGGGCTGTCTGGGGACTGGGCGCCGCAGTGCTTGTCGCGCTGGGCGCAGGGGTTCACATCGCCGCAGCGCTGTGGGCGCGGCGCAGCCGGGGCGAGGCCCGGTTTGGGGCAAAAGCAGGCCCTGCCCTGCCGCGCCTTAGCCGACCAAGTCTTTGACCTGCTGCAGGGCCGCCGGGTCTTCCATGGTGGTCAGATCGCCCGGATCGCGGCGCTCGGCCACCGCCTGCAGCGCACGGCGCAGCAGCTTGCCGCTGCGCGTCTTGGGCAACACGGTCACGAAGTGCACGCGCGATGGCCGTGCCACGGCACCGAGCTGGCTGTCCACCTGCTTCATCACCTCGCCTTCGAGCTTGAGGCGGGCGGCCGGGTCCGTGAGGCCCGAGGCATCCCTGGCCACGGCAAACGCCATGGCCACCTGGCCCTTGAGGCTGTCGGCCACGCCCACCACCGCCACCTCGGCAATGTTGGGGTGCGAGGCAATGCTCTCTTCGATCTCGCGGGTGCCCAGGCGGTGCCCGGCCACGTTGATCACATCATCGGTGCGGCCCAAAATGAAGTGGTAGCCGTCGGCATCGCGGATGCCCCAGTCGAAGGTGCTGTAGATCAGGCGGCCTGGAATGCTCTTCCAGTAGGTGTTCACAAAGCGTGCATCGTCGCGCCACACGGTCTGCATGCAGCCAGGGGGCAGCGGGCCTTCGATGGCCACCACGCCTTTTTGGTGGGCGCCGGTCAGTTCCTCGCCGGTGGACTCGTCCAGCAGTTTCACGTCGTAGCCATACATCGCCTTGCCCGGGCTGCCAAAGCGGGTGGACTGCTGCTCCACCCCGTTGGCCAGCGTGAGGATGGGCCAGCCGGTCTCGGTTTGCCAGTAGTTGTCGATGATGGGCACCTGCAGCGCCGTGCTGATCCACTGCGCGGTCGGTTCATCCAGCGGCTCGCCCGCCAGCCACAGGGCCTTGAGGCTGCTGACGTTGTATTTGCTCAGGTAGGCCAGGTCCTGCTTCTTGAGCACGCGCACGGCCGTGGGGGCCGAGAACATGTGCGTGACCTGGTACTTCTCGACAATGCTCCACCACACGCCCGCATCCGGCCGGGTGGGCAGCCCCTCATACATGATGGTGGCCATGCCTGCGATGAGCGGGCCATAAATGATGTAGCTGTGGCCCACCACCCAGCCGATGTCGCTGGTGGCAAAAAAGACCCCCACACTCCGCCGCTCGCGTGGGTCGTTGCCCCCCAAGGGGGCCGTGTTTTCACCTTGGGGCGGCCCGGCGGTGACAAGCTCATCGCCCGCCTTCGCATCAAAGATGTGCTTCATGCTGGCGGCCAGGGCTACCGCGTAGCCCCCGGTATCGCGCTGCACACCTTTGGGCTTGCCGGTGGTGCCGCTGGTGTACAGGGTGTAGCTGGGGTGCGTGGAGTCCACCCATTCGCAGGGCACCACGGCGTTGATGTGCTGCTCGCGCAGCGCGGCCCAGTCGTGGTCGCGGCCGGGCTGCAGATGCATGGGGGCCAGCCCCCGGTTGACCATGAGCACGGCCCGCGGCTTGTGCTTTGACAGCGCAATCGCTTCGTCCAGCAAAGGCTTGTAGGGCACGACCTTGCCGCCGCGCGATCCGGCATCGGCGCTGACCACGGCCACGGGTTCGGCATCTTCAATGCGCGATGCCAGCGAGCCCGCCGCAAAGCCGCCGAACACCACCGAATGCAGCGCACCGATGCGCACGCAGGCCAGCATGGCAAACGCGGCCTCGGCAATCATGGGCATGTAGATGAGGACACGGTCGCCCTTCTTCACGCCCAGCGCCCGCAGGGTGGCGGCCATGCGTTGCACCTCAGTGTGCAGTTCGGCAAAGCTGTAGGCGCGCTCGGTGTCGGTTTCGGTCGAGATGGCGATCAGCGCGGTTTGCTCTGCCCGGCTGGCCAGGTGGCGGTCCACCGCGTTGTGGCACAGATTGGTCGTGCCCCCCACAAACCACCGCGCAAACGGTGGGTTCGCGTAGTCACAGATTTGCTGCGGAGCGCTTTTCCAGTCAATCAACTGGGCCTGCTCGCTCCAGAAGGCATCCCGCGCATCAATGGAACGGCGGTAAAAGTCGGCGTAGCTGCTAGGCGCGCTCATGGTGTGTCTCCTCGGCATCTCCCCTGCCCTCTGGCAGGTTTTGAATTCATAATTATTCATAACAGACTTGCTGCAAACTGACTTTTCGGCAGGGGGTACTTGACTTAAAAACGGCAGTTGACCGCTTGTTTTCGTCCCGCACACCGCGTGGTCTCGGGCCTTGGGTTGTTTTCGCAGCCTCACCCACGCCAGCCCGAACGCGCCACTGAATGTCATGTTCGCGAAACATCGCGGGCACCGGTTCGGTCATAGACTCGAGCCATGCAGCCGGGGCCCACCATGACGCTGCCAACGCCACCCGCACATGCCGTGCGGCTTCGGCTCTGGCGACACCCCAAGACACCGCAGCACGCCACGCCAACCAACGCATGACCACCGATACCGCGCCTTCCAACGCCGCAGCGCCAAAGCAGCCCCCTGCCGCCGTCCCCTTCCGTGACGCCTTTCTTTTCTGGCTCAAGCTGGGTTTCATCAGCTTTGGCGGGCCGGCGGGGCAAATTGCGATCATGCATGCCGAACTGGTGGAGCGCCGCCGCTGGATCAGCGAGAACCGCTTTCTGCACGCCCTGAACTACTGCATGCTGCTGCCCGGCCCCGAGGCCCAACAACTGGCCACCTACATTGGCTGGCTCATGCACCGCACCTGGGGTGGCATCGTGGCCGGGGCGCTGTTTGTGCTGCCCTCGCTGTTCATCCTGATCGCGCTGTCGTGGGTGTACCTGAGGTTCGGCGATGTGCCGGTGGTGGCGGGCATCTTCTATGGCATCAAACCCGCCGTGACCGCGCTGGTGCTGCACGCAGCGCACCGCATTGGCACGCGCGCGCTCAAGAACGGCTGGATGTGGGGCATTGCCGCTGCGTCTTTTGTCGCCATTTTTGCGTTCGACACGCCCTTCCCCGCCATCGTGCTCGCGGCGGGCCTCATCGGCTACGTTGGCGCACAGCGCTGGCCTGCGGTGTTCGCCCTGGGGGGCGGCCATGCCAATGGGCACCAGGGCTACGGCCCGGCTCTGATCGATGACGACACCCCTACGCCCACCCATGCGCGCTTCTCGCGCAGCCACCTGGCCAAAGTGCTCGCGGCCGGGCTGGCGCTGTGGCTGACAACCATGGGCTTGCTGGTGGCTACGCAGGGCTGGCAAAGCACGCTCACGCAGATGGCCTGGTTTTTCACTAAGGCCGCGCTGCTCACCTTTGGTGGCGCCTACGCCGTGCTGCCCTATGTGTACCAGGGCGCGGTGGAGCACTACCAGTGGCTCAGCGGGCCGCAGATGATCGATGGCCTGGCGCTGGGCGAGAGCACCCCTGGCCCGCTGATCATGGTGGTGGCCTTTGTCGGTTTTGTGGGCGGCTGGCTGCAGCAGGTCTGGGGCCCTGATGCGCTGTTTGCAGGTGCCGCAGCCGCCGCCACCGTGGTGACTTTCGTCACCTTCCTGCCCTCGTTCATCTTCATCCTGGCGGGTGGCCCGCTGGTGGAAGCCACGCACGGCAAGCTCGGCTTCACCGCGCCACTGTCGGCCATCACCGCCGCCGTGGTGGGTGTGATCCTGAACCTGGCGCTGTTTTTTGCCCACCACCTGCTGTGGCCCCAGGGTTTTGGCGGGGCGTTCGATGCCGTGCCGGCAGTGATCGCTGTGGGCGCGCTGGTGGCGCTGTTCCGCTTCAAGCTGGGGGTGATGCCACTGCTGGGCCTGTGCGCGGCCGTGGGGCTGGCAGTGACCTTCCTCAAACCCTGGCTGGCCTGAACCAGTTGTCATCCACTTCCCGGGAGTATCCCCATGCAAGCACGCCCCCAAGCCCTTCCTTTTGACCCGGCCACGCTGCCTGGCCTGTCCGAAAAGTTGCTGCGAAGCCACCACCAGAACAACTATGGCGGTGCAGTGGCGCGGCTCAACGCCATCCGGGCGCAGCTCTCGGGGCTGGACTTTCCCTCCACGCCCGGCTTTGTCGTCAACGGACTCAAGCGCGAGGAGCTGATCGCCAGCAATTCGATGCTGCTGCACGAGCTGTACTTTGGCAGCCTGGGCGGCGATGGTGCTGCCCCCGCACCCGCCATGCTGATGGCGCTGGCGGCCAACTTTGGCAGCGTGGAGCGGTGGCGTGAAGAGTTTTTATAAATGGGCAAATCACTGGGCGGCGGCTCCGGCTGGGTGCTGCTGGTGTTCCAGCCGCGCGAGGGCACGCTCGTCAACCAGTGGGCCAGCGATCACACCCAGGTGACCGCGGGAGGTGTGCCTATCCTCGCACTGGACATGTACGAGCATGCCTACCACCTTGACCACGGTGCAGCAGCGGGTGCCTATGTGGATGCGTTCATGGCAAACATCCACTGGGCCGCCGTCTACGAGCTATATCAGCATGCAGTACACGCCGCGAGCGAAGGACTGCAAGCGTCCATCCAGGACGCGCAAGCGGCGGCGCAATTGATTGATGTGCGCCGCGCCGGTGTGTACGAGGCGGCCACCACCGCCATCCCCAAAGCCCGCTGGCGCGACCCTGCCGCCATCGACACATGGGCCCCGGAGCTGTCTGCCAGCGAAGACGTGGTTGTGTACTGCGTCTATGGCCACGAAGTCGGCCGCTCGACCGCGTTGCGCTTGCGCGCAGCGGGCTTCAAGGCACGCTTTCTGCAAGGGGGCATAGACGGCTGGGCCGCCTCCGGCAACGCGGTGTGTGCCAAGGCAGAGGCGCAGCGGGCGGGGTGAATCGAAGGCTGCGACGAACCGTGCCGCAGGTGGGGTTTCAGCGACGCGCCTCTCCACCACCTCTGGGTTGATTTTGCTATTATTTAAATAGCAATCAGCGCTTTATGGACGCGCGAGGAAGGCTGAAAATACCCAAATTTTTTACTTGATCAGCCCCAGCACATCCTTGAACGCCGGGTGCTCGCAACTGCCCAGCCACTCAAAGGCCACCATCTCGGTGGTCACCAGTTCGGCACCCGCACCGGCCAGGCGGTCGAAGGCGGCGTCGCGGTTGCGCTCGGTGCGCGAGCCGCAGGCGTCTGTGACCACCCATACCTCGAACTCGTCCTCGATCAGGTCGAGCGCCGTTTGCAGCAGGCACACATGGGCTTCGCAGCCCGCAATCACGATGCTGCCGCGCTCGGGCGCCTGGGCCGCTGGCTTTTGCAGGTGTTTGGGCAGGCTGCGCGCGTTGCCGCCCTGGGGCTTGGCAGGCGGGCGCAGCCATTCGCCCAGGCCTTCCTCGGCGGCGCTGAAGTGCATCTTGGCCAGGGTTTTCTGGCACAGGGCACGCAGCGCGGGGT
>JBKCTS010000392.1:0-3888 GCA_046318695.1 Acidovorax sp. | reverse complement strand
CTGACCCGCATCTATGCGGTTAGCGCATGAGACATCTAGCAAGCTGGTGTACCCGGTGCCATCAGGCCATGCGGGTTGAAAGCAACGGTTCTCCATAACCGCCGCCACCCGGTGTGGTGATTTCAAACACATCGCCTGGCTCCATCAGTGCGGCACCGATGTGTACGAGTTCCTCCACCTTGCCGCTCGATCGGATCACGCGGTTTTTGCCCGGGCTTCCTGGAAGACCTCCAGCCATGCCAAACGCCGGATGGCGGCGCCCGTTGGACAGGATGCTGGCCGTCATCGATTCGAGAAAGCGAACGCGGCGCACCCCGCCGTTACCGCCTGTCCACCGGCCAGCGCCGCCCGAGCCTTGCTGGATCTCGTAACTTTCAAGCACGACCGGAAAACGGAACTCGAGCACCTCCGGATCGGTCAGTCGCGAATTGGTCATGTGTGTCTGGACCACGCTGTTACCGTCAAAACCGCGGCCGGCCTGGCCTGTCTCGTCCAGCAACACACCAGCGCCACTGCCACCCGCAATGGTTTCGTAGTACTGGTACTGGGCATTGCCAAAGGTGAAGTTGTTCATGGTGGGTTGGCTGCCCGCCATGACACCCAGCGCCCCGAACAATGCGTTGGTGATGCAGGTGGATGTCTCCACGTTACCAGCCACCACCGAAGCGGGCGGATTCGGGTTGAGCATGCTGCCCTGGGGGATGATCACCTTCAGGGGCTTGAGGCACCCTGCGTTCAGGGGGATGTCGTCATCGACCAGCGTGCGAAAGACATAAAGCACAGCCGCCATGCACACGGCGCGTGGTGCATTGAAGTTGTTTGTCTGCTGCTCGCTGGTGCCCGCGAAATCAATCACCGCACTGCGCTCCAGTGGATTCACCTTGACCGACACGCTGATCTGGGCGCCGTTGTCCAGTGGCAAGGTGAACTGGCCATCCTTGAGCCGCGTGATCACGCGGCGCACGGACTCTTCGGCGTTGTCCTGCACATGGCGCATGTAGGCCTGTACAACGTCCAGGCCGAACTGCTCGACCATCTTGGAGAGCTCCTGCACGCCTTTCTCGTTGGCGGCAATCTGCGCGCGCAGATCCGCCAGGTTTTGCTGCGGGTTTCGGCTGGGGTAGGTGGTCGTGCCGCCACCGGTTGACAACAGTGCCAGCACAGCCTCTTCCTGCAAGATGCCTCGATCGACCAGCTTGACGTTGTTGATCTGAACGCCCTCCTCCTCAATGCGCTGCGAGAACGGAGGCATCGAACCAGGGGTTGTGCCACCGATGTCGGCATGGTGGCCGCGGCTTCCCACATAAAAGGTGGGCTCACGCCCGTCCTTCACATACACCGGCGTTATCACCGTCACGTCAGGCAAATGGGTGCCGCCGTGGTAGGGGTCGTTGAGCATGAACACATCGCCAGGTTGCATCCGCCCGGCGTTCTCGGTGATCACCGTCTTGATGCTCTCGCCCATCGAGCCCAGGTGCACGGGCATGTGAGGCGCGTTGGCAATCAGGTTGCCCTCGACATCGAACAGCGCGCAGCTGAAATCGAGCCGCTCCTTGATGTTCACCGAGTACGCCGTGTTTTGCAGTTGCAGGCCCATCTGCTCGGCAATGTTCATGAACAGGTTGTTAAAGACCTCCAGCAGCACCGGGTCCACCGTGGTGCCTGCCGCGTACTGCACCGTGCGGGCCGTCACGCGGTCAAGGACGAGGTGATCACGATCCGTGAGGCGGGCTGACCAGCCCGGCTCGACCACCGTCGTGGTGTTCTTCTCGGCAATGATCGCGGGGCCCGGAATCACATCGCCCGGGCGCAAGTCCTCACGCACGACCAGGGCCGCTGCCTGCCACTGGCCACCCGAGTACATCAGCACCGTTTCGCGTTGCGGGCACTTGCGGTGCGCGTGTATGGCAAGACGCGGCTCTGCAGGGGCGTCGCCAGCAATCACGGCCTCTACCGACACGGCTTCCACCACGAGACCCTTGCCCTGCATCAGAAAAGCAAACCGCTGGCGGTAGGCTGCCTCGAACGCCGCGGTGATATACGCCATATCGCCAAACGGCACCACCAGGGCCGAGTCGGTGCCTTCATAACGCACATGCACGTTGTGGCGTACTTTGACAGGGCTGCTGCTGACTTGCGCACGCTCCAGTTCGGCCTGCGCTGCCGATCCCAGGGCGTCCAGTCGCTCGGCGATCAGCGGCAAAACCTCTGCCGACAGCGGCATCTCCAGCGCCTGCTCCCGGATCACCGTTTGGTCGGCCAGGCCCATGCCGTAGGCACTGAGTACGCCAGCCAGCGGATGTACCAACACGCGCGTCATACCCAGGGCATCGGCCACCAGGCACGCATGCTGCCCGCCGGCTCCGCCAAAACATTGCAGGGTGTAGCGCGTCACATCGTAGCCGCGCGCCACGCTGATCTTCTTGATAGCGTTGGCCATCTGCTGCACGGCGATCTGGATAAAACCTTCGGCCACTTCCTCGGGCTTGCGTTGCGTCTGCTGGGCAATGGCCTCGAAGCGGTCACGCACGGCTTGCGCGTCAAGGGTTTCGTTGGCCGCCGGGCCGAACACGCTGGGAAAATATCGGGGCTGCACCTTGCCCACCATCACGTTAGCGTCGGTGACTGCGAGCGGGCCGCCGCGCCGATAGCTCACAGGCCCAGGGTTGGCACCCGCGCTCTCGGGTCCCACGCGGAAACGGGCGCCGTCGTAGGCCAACACCGACCCGCCCCCCGCCGCGACGGTGTGGATGCTCATCATGGGAGCACGCATGCGCACGCCCGCCACATGGGTTTCAAACTCGCGCTCAAACTCGCCCGCGTAGTGGCTCACGTCGGTGCTGGTCCCCCCCATGTCAAACCCGATCACACGGGCCTGCCCCGCAAGACCTGCCGTGCGGGCCATACCGACAATGCCGCCCGCCGGGCCGGAGAGGATGGCGTCCTTGCCCTGGAAGTTGCCTGCATCTGTCAGGCCACCCGAGGACTGCATGAAAAACAGCTTCACGCCAGGCATTTCGCTGGCCACCTGCTCCACATAGCGGCGCAGGATGGGCGAGAGGTAGGCGTCCACCACGGTCGTGTCGCCACGGCTGACGAACTTCATCATGGGACTGGTTTCGTGGGAGGTGCTGATCTGTGTAAAACCCACTTCTTTCGCAATGCGTTTTGCAGCCTTTTCGTGCTCGCTGTAGCGGTAGCCATGCATGAACACGATGGCCACGCTGCGCAGGCCGCGGGCATAGGCCGCCAGCAAGTCACCGCGCAAGGTGGGTTCGTCCAGCGCCTGCAGCACATCGCCATGGGCGCCCAGGCGCTCGCGCGCCTCGATCACTTCGGCGTAGAGCAACTCCGGCAACTGGATATGGCGGTCAAACAGACGCGGGCGGTTTTGGTAGGCAATGCGCAGCGCGTCGCGAAAACCACGGGTGGTGACCAACAGGGTTGGCTCGCCCTTGCGCTCCAAAAGCGCGTTGGTGGCAACCGTGGTGCCCATCTTCACGCACTCGACCAGATCGGGGGTGACGGCCTCACCGGGTTTCAGGCCCAGCAGGTGGCGAATGCCGGCCACAGCGGCGTCCTTGTACTGCTCGGGGTTTTCCGACAGCAGCTTGTGCGTAGTGAGGCTCCCATCCGGGCGCTTGCCAACCAGGTCGGTGAATGTGCCGCCCCGATCGATCCAGAACTGCCAGCGGCTGACGGAGGGCTCAGCCCGGGATGGAGTGCTTGCTTGCATGTTGGAAAACTCGGAATTAACGTTGGAAATAAAACGGAATGAAAATCTTGTTGGCGTCATTGCCAACGGATTGCACCCACTCGCGGGAAAACCGCTCACCCAGGCGCTTGAGCTCGGTATCGAGCTCCGCGGTGGCGCGGTCAACCTTGATG
>JBKCTS010000391.1:0-4612 GCA_046318695.1 Acidovorax sp. | reverse complement strand
ATCCAAAACAACTCCCGCCCGCCGGACAGTTCCCGGTACGGATAGGGGTACCACACGCCAAACACAATGGCGGCGACAACCAGTGAAACGATCACACTGAGTAAAAAGTGCCAGCCCGCCACTTTGGCGGCGGCAGCCAGTCGAGGTGACATCATGTGCGGACCCAAGGTTCAAACTCACAACAAAAAAGAGCGCCGAAGCGCTCTTTGATTTTAAGCCGCTTGGAAGTTAACGGCATTCAGACGGCATGTACTTGGCCGCGATGGGAGCCGCGTTCACAGTCCGGTTGCCAAGCGCGCGACCGGCAGCCGACACGGCCGTGGCGGATGTGCAGGCCCAATCGATGGCGCCGCGGGAGGCTGCTGTAGGGAGCGCAAAGGCGCCAGTTGCGTCTGGCGCGTTAGGCGATAGATTGAATGCCCTGGCGGCCAACCCTGTAGGGATACCGTTTCCAGCAGTGGCAGCCAACGTTACTGAGATCGTCCAGTTGGTTGCGGCTGCAGGGAAGGCCGCGCAGTCAGCAGCTGTGGGTAGGCCACCGGCCGCTGCATTGAATACGCAGTAGTTCACCACATATTTGGATGCCTTCTCCTGGAAGCGCGTCGCATTGATCGCGGTAGCGGCCGCGGTCAAGCCCGTGACGCTGTCCGCCTGAAACGCTTCGCTCAAGACGCTCTTGGCAGCCGAGCCGGCAATCACGGCTTCAGACACCTTGGCGCGAACCGTGTAGTCCTGGTACGCAGGCAGAGCCACAGCAGCCAGAATACCGATGATGGCCACCACGATCATCAATTCGATCAGGGTAAAACCTTTTTGCAGAGTGCGCTTCATATCATCTCCTTGGAGTCAAGTTGCAAGTGAGGACCTGTCGAACAATTCTTCAGGTTGCAGGGACTTGAGCAGTTTCTGTGCCAGCGAGGCCAGCCTCGCGCTCACTGTGAGAACCCAGGCGCCAGACCGCGGCATGTGCCAAAAATCGCCTGAAGGTGTCACATTTTGTGACACAAATGTGCGGCCGGGGCTGACAAAGTCGTACGGTGGGGTTGCAGCCGACAAAAACGGCAGCTTGCGGCCCGACGCTATGGCGTGGCCGTGCGGGTAGGGTGCCGGCCCGGCGCCTGGGCGGTGGTTGGTACTTACCCGCAGCTGCTGGGGTGGCCCGTGCCGGGGTAGCCGGTGCCTGGGCGAGGCAACCCGGGGGCGCGGGTTCAGCTTTGCTCGAACTGCATTTCGGTGCCAGCCAGGTCCACCCGGTCACCATGCTTGAGTGGCACCGGCGTCGAGCCAATGGCCGAGCCGTTGAGGAACGGCATGTGTGGGCCTTCCACATGCGCCAGCACAAAACCCTGGTGACGGCGGGTGATGGAAGCCACGGCCACCCCGGGCTTGCCGATGGTGGTTACCACTTTCTGCAGCGCAACCTCGCGGCCCGCTGCCGCACCCGACATGACCCGTATGACCGCGCTGAAGGGCGCGGGGGACGCGCCCGGCATGAGGGGGGCTGGCCGGGATGGCGCACCAAGCGTTGCAAGCATGTCCGCCTTGAAGACCATGGTTTTGTCAAAGTCCTGGGCTTGTGCTTCAAGTATGACCCGGATCTTGTACTTGCCTATCTCGATGATGTCGCCATTGCGAAGCTGGTTGTGCTTGACGGCCTTGCCGTTGACATAGGTGCCGTTGGTGCTTGCGAGATCCTCGATCTCCACGTCTTGGCCCACCATGCGAATCATTGCATGCTCGCCACTGACCGCCAGGTTATCGATGACGATGTCGTTGTAGGGGCGTCGGCCTAGCGTTGTACGCTCTTTGGTCAACTCGACTTCCTTGATGACGACCCCGTCAATCGAAACGACGATTTTCGGCATGTTCCACTCCTGACTAGATGAATTGTTTTAGATGGGACCGTCGTTGGCCCCTGGTGTCGTGTAGCACGTTATCTGGCGCTGAAAACCGCATGCTTTCGGCCATGGCGGCGCTGCAAATGCTTGCTATTTCTACCGGTCCTACCGGTATCGCTGTGGTTTGCGCCTTGCCCTGACCAAAAATCCATCGGTTTTCAAATGTGCCATCAAGCGTGCATCACTGGACAGGCAACCTGGACACAAAGCCACGCTTGTCCCCTCCCGCGGCTGCTTGCACAAGCAAAACGCTGACATTATCACGACCACCGTTGGCATTGGCCGTATCAATCAACAGTGTCGCTTTTTCCTCCAATGTCAGAGACTGGCATGCGATGTCGGCGATTGCCTCGTCGGACACCATGTCGGTGAGTCCGTCCGAGCACATCAGGAACAGATCGCTGGGCGCCACTTCAAACTCGTTGACTTCCATCAGCGCATCGGGTTCAACGCCCAAGGCACGCGTGACCAGATTCCGGTTGGGGGAGACAGCCGCTTGCTGCGGCGTGAGCAGACCAGCGTCCACCTGCTCCTGCAGCCAGGAGTGGTCGCGTGTGATTTGCTGCAACAGGCCATCGCGGATGCGGTAGCAGCGCGAGTCTCCAATGTGCCCGAGGATGAGGCGGCTGCTAATGAACACGCCGACGACCAGGGTGGTGCCCATGCCTGCGTAGTCCGGATTGGACAGGGACGCACCCAACACAGCGTGGTTCGCATTGTCCACACAGCTCTCCAGCGCGCGCCGCACCTCGGTGGGCTGCGGCGATGGCCCCGATTGCGCGAGCCAGCGAGCCATTTCCGTGCGGATGAAGGTGGTTGCCATGCCACTGGCCACCTCCCCCGCGTTGTAGCCGCCCATGCCGTCGGCCAGGATGGCAATACGGGCGTCAGGATCGACGGCGACTGCATCCTCGTTGTTGCTGCGCACACGGCCTTTGTCGGTGCGGGCGAAAAATTCGTAGGTCATGGCTGTGGTGGCTAGCGTCTTGGTGCAACCGAGATCTTCAACGATGCCTTCACGGGTTTCGTGGACGTCGCCGTCACGATTTTCGGGTGGTCCGCCGTCTCGATTGCTTTCGCTTTGCGGCTTGCATCATAGACGACGCCCTGGCTGGCTGGTTGGCCAGTGCCTGCGGCGGCAGGGGAAATCACAAGTCTTTGACCTCAGCGGCGAACTGCCGGTGCGTTTGGTGGCGCGCCTTGGCATGCTTGCGCAGCGCCTTCCCGGGCTCTCTGCGCCAAGATCGCAGGGTCTGGATGCAGGTCACGGTTGGCGCGGGGCGACCCAGCAATAGGCACGTTGTACACATTTCATCGCTGAACTCTGCTGTTACCAAAGCAAGAAGCGCCCGAAACCAGGGTTTCGAGCGCCTCGCTTATGGTCAACGGTCAGTGTATCGGCCTGAGCCGCAGGGGTATCCGTAGTTATGCGTAACTGCGCCTAAAGGCGCCACGCGCATCACTTCAGTTGAGCCTTGAGCAGCTTGCCCAGCTCGGACGGGTTGCGGGTGATGACGAAGCCCGACTCTTCCATGATGGCCAGCTTGGCATCGGCCGTGTCGGCACCGCCAGAGATCAGCGCGCCTGCGTGGCCCATGCGTTTGCCGGGAGGGGCGGTCACGCCCGCGATGAAGCCCACGACGGGCTTTTTCATGTGGGCCTTGCACCACTGGGCGGCTTCGGCTTCATCCGGTCCGCCGATTTCGCCGATCATGATCACGGCGTCGGTGTCGGGGTCGTCGTTGAACGCCTTCATCACGTCGATGTGCTTGAGGCCGTTGATGGGGTCGCCACCAATGCCCACGGCGCTGGACTGGCCCAGGCCCACTTCGGTCAGCATGGCCACGGCTTCGTACGTCAGCGTGCCGGAGCGGCTCACCACGCCGATGCGGCCCTTGCGGTGGATGTGGCCGGGCATGATGCCGATTTTGATTTCTTCAGGCGTGATCAGGCCGGGGCAGTTGGGGCCCAGCAGCAGGGTCTTCTTGCCGCCAGCGGCTTCTTTGGCCTTCATTTTGTTGCGCACCATCAGCATGTCCCTGACCGGAATGCCTTCGGTGATGCAAATGGCCAGGTCCAGGTCGGCTTCGACGGCTTCCCAGATGGCATCGGCAGCGCCTGCGGGCGGCACGTAGATCACCGACACGGTGGCGCCGGTCTGCTGGGCGGCTTCCTTGACGGAGGCGTAGATGGGGATGTTGAAGATCGACTCACCGGCCTTCTTGGGGTTCACGCCCGCCACGAAGCAGTTCTTGCCGTTGGCGTATTCCTGGCACTTTTCGGTGTGGAACTGGCCCGTCTTGCCCGTGATGCCCTGGGTGATGACCTTGGTGTCTTTGTTGATGTAGATCGACATGTGTGTTCTCCGGGCTTACTTGACGGCAGCAACGATCTTGGTCGCGGCTTCGGCCATGGTGTCTGCGGCGATGATGGGCAGGCCGGACTCGGCCAGCATCTTCTTGCCCAGCTCTTCGTTCGTGCCCTTCATGCGCACGACCAGCGGCACGCTCAGGTTCACGGCCTTGCAAGCGGTGATCACGCCGGTGGCGATGGTGTCGCACTTCATGATGCCGCCGAAGATGTTGACCAAAATGCCTTTGACATTCTTGTTGGCCAACATGATCTTGAAGGCTTCGGTGACTTTCTCGGCTGTGGCGCCGCCGCCCACGTCCAAGAAGTTGGCGGGCTCGCCGCCAAACAACTTGATGGTGTCC
>JBKCTS010000390.1:0-3458 GCA_046318695.1 Acidovorax sp. | reverse complement strand
TAGTCGCGCGCCAGGTCGGCAAAGCCGAACTCGTCTTCGGGGGCGAACTCCCAGGCCAGGTCCAGCTCGATGGATTCGGCCACGCCCTGTGCCTGGGCCATGAATTCGGCCGGTGCCGGTTTTTCAAACCTGATGAGGATATTGGCCGCCTTGGCCTTGACCCGTTTGCCCGAGTCGAGCTCGATCTGGGCCGATGTATCGGCTTCGGACAGGATGCGACCGGCCATGAACTTGCCGGCTTCTTCAAACAATGCGTGCATACCGGAGATTGTCCCATGGGGCGCGCCGACGCCCGTCCTGATGGAGGCAGCACCATGGGCTCGCCCTGCCGAGCGCGCCCCCGTGCCGCGCGCGTGACGCAGCACCTATGATTGATCCACCGTCGGCGGCGTTGCCTGACCGCTCGGCCCTGTATCGATCCGCACCACCCCATGCTCCTTGACGCTGTTGCTGCGCCGCTGTTTGTGATGGCGGTGTCGCTGCCCTTCGTGTTTGGCTACACCGCGCCTCCCATCACCAATTTTTGGCCTTTGACCTTTGCGTGGGCCGGTGGTGTGGTCGCCATGCTCTGGTTCGTGCGGTGCACCCGCGCGCTTGGCCCGGTGCAGGGCCGCGCCATGGTGGCCCGCCAGGTGGCAGCCGCCCTGCTGCTGGCGGCGCTGCTGGGGGGCGTGATCGGGTTGGCGCAGTATGTGGCGGGCGATGTGGGGTGGTCGCCGTGGGTCCAGGCCTCTGTGCCTGGCCAGGCGATGGGGAACCTGCGCCAGCGCAACCAGCAGGCGTCCCTGCTGAGTCTCGGCGTCTGGGCCTTGTTGTGGATGGTGATGCAGACCCGGGGGCGCAGCGATGCGGGCGCGAGAGCCGCGTCGGCTCTGCCATCGCCCGCCGTAGGGCTGCGTGTGTGGCGCTGGTGGCTGGTGGGCGGTCTGATCATCGGGGGGCTGGCGTTTTTGGCCGTGGCCAGCGCTGCCACCACGTCGCGCACGGGGGCGGTGCAATGGTTGTTGATCGTGGGGCTGGTGATGCTGTGGCGCGCCCGGGGCGGGGCCGCGGCCCTGGGCCTCGCGGTGGCCGGGGTGGGCTTGTATGCGTTGGCAGCCTGGTGGTTGCCTGGCCTGCTGCTGCAATGGAACGGGGTGACCGCTGAGAGTCTGTTCGCGCGCATGCACGCCGAAGCGCCCGGCTGCACCAGCCGCCGGGTTCTCTGGGCCAACGTGCTTCACCTCATCGCGCAAAAGCCCTGGTTTGGCTGGGGCTGGGGTGAGCTGGACTACGCGCACTACATCACGCTGTTTCCAGGTGCGCGGTTCTGCGTGCTCCTGGACAACGCCCACAACCTGCCCCTGCATCTGGCTGTGGAACTGGGCCTGCCAGCGGCGGGCCTGATGTGCCTGGTGGCGCTGGTGTGGATCTTGCGCGCCAAACCGTGGCGCGAAACCGACCCGGCACGGCAACTGGCCTGGGGGATTTTGGCGATCGTGGGGTTTCACAGCCTGCTGGAGTTCCCGCTGTGGTACGGCCCCTTCCAGGTCATCACGGTGCTGGCCCTGGCGCTGCTGTGGCAACGGCCACTGCCGGCCTGGGCTGCCACGCGCGCCGCAAGAGTCGCCGGTTCCGCCGCATGGGTGTGCGCGCTGGCGGTGGCTGCGGCCGCGGCATGGGACTACTACCGCGTCAGCCTGCTGTACCGGCCCGTGCACCTTCGGCCAGCCGCCTACCAGCAGGACACGGCGGCCAAGGTCTCCCATCGGCTGTTTTTCTCGGACCAGGCCGACTTTGCCTGGCTTTCGACCACGGCGCTGACGCAGGAAACCGCGCCGCGCATGTATGCCGTGGCCTTGGCACTCTTGCACTTTTCGCCCGAGCCCCGCGTGATTGAAGCGCTGATCGGCAGCGCCGAGATGCTGGACAAGGAGGCCGAAGCCGCTTTTCACCGCGAGCGCTACCAGAGGGCCTATCCAGCGGAGTTCCGGCGGTGGGCGGCTGCCAGGGCCTCTGCGGCATCGGCGCCCGACTGACCCTAAAAACGGCAGTTGACCGCTTGTGATCTTGCCGCACACCGCGTGGACTCGGACCTTGCGGTGTTTTCTCAGCCTCACCTTTGGGGTGAAAGCGCTATGCACTTGCCAGCACCGCTTTTGGAGCGCCATGCCGTGTTGCTCCTCCTTTCAGGCACGGGCCTGCCGCGTCGTCGCGCCTTGCCTGGCGCCCCAACAGCAGCGCTGGCAAATGCATCCAACTGCCGTTTTTAGGCTGAAGACGCCGCCGCGTGATCCATCAGGCCAGCGCCAGGAACTTGGCGATCTGCGGCAGGTGCTCGGCAAAGTTGCTCAGGGCGTGGTCTCCCCCGGCGTTCACGATCTGCAGCGCAGCCGGGTACCGCTGGGCCATTTCGCGCCAGTCCAGCACCTCGTCACCCTGGGCGATGATGGCCAGCTCCGCGCCCGCAGGTGGGCGGCCGCGCATGTCCAGCGTTTGCAGCTCGGCGATGTATTCGGGCAGGAAGAAGAACCGGTCTGAGGGGTCATGCCAGCTTGCCTGCTCGCCGACGTATTTGGCAAGGTCCCGCGCAGGGTCCACAGCCGGATTGAGCATCACGCTGGGGCACGCCATCTGCTGCGCCACCCAGCTGGCATAAAAGCCGCCGAGCGACGAGCCCATCACCGCCATGGATTCACGCGGCCAGGTGGCGATGCCCTGGGCAACCAGGGCCATGGCGGCCCGGGGCGAGGGCGGTAGTTGCGGGCACCACAAGGTGAGCTGGGGATGGTGCTGGTGCACGTAGGCCGCCGTCTGCCGCGCCTTGGCCGACTGGGGCGAGGAGCGAAAGCCGTGCAGGTACAGCAGGTGGGTGGTGGATGGCATGGGCGGTGAGGTGCGCTGGGAGTGGCGGGGAAATCAGGGGGCAAAGCACGCGGGCGCTGGCGGCCGCGCAGGCACCGATAATCGCGAGATGGCGATTGTTTTCGAAAAACCCACACTGGCCCAGCGCGCGATGCCGCTGTTCAGGGGGTTTGATATTCCACTGCTGATCATCATTGCGCTGCTGGCGGCCGCGGGTCTGCTGGCGATGTATTCAGCGGGCTTTGACCATGGCACGCGGTTTGTGGATCATGGGCGCAACATGGTCATTGCGGCCGCGATCCTGTTCATCGTGTCGCAGGTGCCTCCCCAGAAAATCATGCAGTTTGCGGTGCCTCTGTATGTGGCCGGGGTGGTGCTTTTGGTGGCGGTGGAGCTGTTTGGCATCACCAAGAAAGGCGCGACACGCTGGATCGATGTGGGCATTGTGATCCAGCCCAGCGAGATTTTGAAGATCGCCATGCCGCTGATGCTGGCGTGGTGGTTCCAAAAGCGCGAGGGTGCGCTCAGACCCCTGGATTTCGCAGCCGCCGGGGTGTTGCTGGCGATTCCCGTCGGGCTCATCATGAAGCAGCCTGATCTGGGCACGTCGCTGC
>JBKCTS010000389.1:0-2181 GCA_046318695.1 Acidovorax sp. | reverse complement strand
CCTGTGCACTGGCAACGGAAGTCTGGCCGTGCTGGCTGCCATGGCCTGGCCCGAGATTGCCGTGACAGGGGCCGACATCTCGCCCGACGCCCTTGCGGTGGCCCGCATCAACGTGGAGCGGCATCACCTGCAGGACCGCATCCGGTTGACGCTGTCGGACGGCCTTGCCGCCCTGCCCGGCCCGTGGGACCTGATCCTGTGCAACCCGCCCTATGTGAATGCAGCCAGCATGGCCGCGCTGCCCGGCGAGTACCGCGCCGAGCCCGAACTGGCCCTGGCGGGTGGCGCAGACGGAATGGACTTTGTGCGCCAGCTTTTCTCCGCGGCCCCCGCCTGCATGAGTGAGGAAGCGGTCATCATCCTGGAGATCGGCAACGAGCGCGACCACTTTGAAGCGGCCTTTCCCCATCTGCCAGTTTTTTGGCTGGACACCAGCGCGGGTGGCGACCAGGTTTTGCTGGTCACCCGGCAGGCCCTGGCGGCCCAACGCCAGCTCGCGGCACAATAGAGGGCTTTGCGCCGCCTGGCGGCCTGTCGCGATAACGGCAGCGGGCCGCATTGCTGCAAGCCCGATTGCTACGCCACCCGCCTTGCGCGGGTGCGCTTTTTTCTGACTCTTGGATGATCACCCTCAAAAATGTAACCCTGCGGCGGGGCACGAAAGTTGTGCTCAACAGCGTGTCCACCACCATCAATCCCGGCGAAAGCGTGGGGCTGGTGGGCCGCAACGGCGCGGGAAAGTCCAGTCTGTTTGCACTGCTCAGCGGCAAGCTGCACGAGGATGGCGGAGATTTCTCCATCCCGACCAGTTGGCGCATGGCCGAGGTGGCGCAGCACATGCCCGAGACCGAGCAGTCGGCCACCGACTTTGTGCTGGAGGGCGACACCCGCCTGGCCGAGGTGCAGCAGCAATTGGCCGAGGCCGAAGCCAGCGACGACGGCATGGCCATCGCCCACGCCTATTCCGACCTGCACGACGCAGGCGCCCACGATGCCGTGGCGCGCGCGCAGGCGCTCATCCTGGGCCTGGGTTTTCGCGTGAGCGAGCTCGACCAGCCGGTCAACAGCTTCTCGGGGGGCTGGCGCATGCGCCTGCAACTGGCGCGTGCCCTGATGTGCCCCAGCGACCTCCTGCTGCTCGACGAGCCCACCAACCACCTGGATTTGGACGCCCTGGTCTGGCTCGAAGCATGGCTCAAGCGCTACGCGGGCACCATGATCGTCATCAGCCACGACCGCGAGTTTCTGGACGCCATCACCAATGTCACCCTGCAGATCCAGCAGGGCGAGCTCAACCGCTATGGTGGCAACTACAGCAAATTCGAGGAGCTGCGCGCCCAGCAACTGGAGTTGCAACAGGCGAGTTTTGCCAAGCAGCAGGAGAAAATGGCCCACCTGCAAAAGTTCATTGACCGCTTCAAGGCCAAGGCCAGCAAGGCCAAGCAGGCGCAAAGCCGCGTCAAGCAGCTCGAGCGCATGGAAAAGATCGGCCCCGTCCTGGCCGAGGCGGATTTCACCTTTGAGTTCAAGGAACCGGCCAACCTGCCCAACCCGATGCTGGCCATCAGCGACGCCGCGTTCGGCTATGTGGACGACGAGGGCACGCCAACCACCATCCTCTCGGCCGTCAACCGCTCGGTGCTCGCGGGCCAGCGCATCGGCATCCTGGGTGCCAACGGCCAGGGCAAGTCCACGCTGGTCAAAACCATCGCCCGCACCATGCGCGCCCTGGGCGGCAACATCACCGAGGGCAAGGGCCTGAACATCGGCTACTTCGCCCAACAGGAACTGGACGTCCTTCGCCCAGGCGACAACCCGCTGGAACACATGATCCGCCTGGCCCGGGAACTGGGGCCGGACGCCAAGCAACCCAGCCGCGAGCAGGATCTGCGCAGCTACCTTGGCAGCTTCAACTTCACGGGCGACATGGTCAAGCAGGCCGTGGGCACCATGAGTGGCGGCGAAAAAGCCCGCCTGGTGCTGGCCATGATCGTGTGGCAGCGCCCCAACCTGCTGCTGCTGGACGAGCCCACCAACCACCTGGACCTGGACGCGCTGGTGTGGCTGGAAGCGTGGCTCAAGCGCTTCGAGGGCTTGATGATCGTGATCAGCCACGACCGCGAGTTCCTGGATGCCATCACCCGCGTCACGGTGCACCTGGACGAACAGACACTGACCCGC
>JBKCTS010000388.1:0-5720 GCA_046318695.1 Acidovorax sp. | reverse complement strand
GATCGGGATAGGCCACAAGGCGCTTTTTGCAGCCAATAGCCGAGCTATTGGCAAGAAAAGCAACGCCGTGGACTGCCCGAGCCCGCGCCCGCGCAGCCCGCAGGGAGTTATGCAGAGGTTCCTAAGCAGCCTCACCTTTGGGGTGACAGCGCTATGCACTTGCCAGCGCTGCTTGGCACTGCATCAGCCGCCCCGCCAGAACGCGGGCTGCGCGTAGTGGTGCTTGAGAAAATCGATCCACAGCCGCACGCGCAGCGGCATGTGCTTGCGTTGGGGAAACACCACGTAGATGCCGTTGGGCGGCGCTGCAAAGTCCTCCAGCACCGCGACCAGCCCGCCCGCGGCAATCTCCGCCTCGACCTCCCAGGTGCTGCGCCAGGCAATGCCATAGCCTGCCAGACACCAGTCGTGCAGCACCTGGCCGTCCGAGCAGTCCAGCGGGCCGCCGGGTTTGAGGTAGGTGACCTCCGTGGCCGGGCGGGTCTCAGGGCTGGCACCGGCGGACGCCGGCATCCGAAAAGCCCAGCCGCGTGTCTGCGAAGCCTCGCTCGAGAGCGTGAGGCAGTCGTGCCCCGCCAGTTCGCCGGGGTGGCGCGGCGTGCCGCGGCGCTTCAGGTAGGCCGGGGTGGCCACGCACAGCCGCCGGTTGTCGGCAATCCGCACGCTCACCAGCGACGAGTCGGGCAGGTCCCCCACGCGCACGGCGCAGTCAAAGCCCTCGCCAGCCAGGTCCACCACCCGGTCGCGCAGGTTCAGCGAGATCGTGACATCGGGGTGTTCGGTGCGAAACCGCGGCACCAGGGGCGCGACATGGCGGCGACCAAAACCCGCCGGTGCGGTGATGCGCAGATGCCCGGTGGCCTTGACCCCGCCTTCGGAGACGCTGGCCTCGGCATTGGCCACATCCGACAGCAGGCGCTGGCAGTCTTCCAAAAAGGCACTGCCCTCATGCGTCAGAGTGATGCGCCGGGTGGTGCGCACCAGCAGCTTCACGCCCAGGTGTTCCTCCAGCGCATCCAGACGGCGCCCCATGATGGCGGGCGCCACGCCCTCGGCCTTGGCCGCGGCCGTGAGGCTGCCGCGGGTGGCCACCGACACAAACGATTCGAAGGCCTTGAGTTTGTCCATGGGCGCCCATTATGCGGACAGGGCGGCGCGGGCCGGGTGGCCGTTATCCCATGTCGGGCGCCGGGCGGGGCAGCCGTGCGGGCGCGGGAGGCCCATGTTGCGATGCGCTATCCGCCGTCATCTCATAAAACATGCTATTTACGCACGTCTGTATTTGATAGTTTGCTATAATTAGCAGAGCATTTATCCACGCCTTGCATGGTGCTGTGACCGGATCACCCACGCGTGCAACGGCCGTTCATGAACACCATGAATGCCCATTTGTGCAAAAAAGTCACTGGTTTCCGACGCTGCGCCATATTTATGTGGCGAAAAATTTGCAATACAGTGGCCTCATGCCGCCCCGGTGGCTGGCAAACCCGTTTGTTGACTTGATCCAGAGGCTCCCCATGACCGATCGCATCTCCGTCCACGGCCTGCAAGTGGCCACTTCGCTGTACCGCTTTGTGCAAGACAAGGTGCTGCCCGGCACGGGCATTGATCCGGCGGCGTTCTGGAAAGGCTTTGACGCCATCGTGGCAGACCTGGCCCCACGCAACATGGCCCTGCTGGCCGAGCGCGACCGCCTGCAATCGGAGCTCGATACCTGGCACAAGGCCAACCCAGGCCCCATCAAGAACATGCTGGCCTACCGCAGCTTCCTCGAAAAAATCGGCTACCTGGTGCCCCAGCCTGCCGAGGTCAAGGCCACCACCGCCAATGTGGACGATGAGCTGGCCACCCAGGCCGGCCCGCAGCTGGTGGTGCCGATCCTGAACGCCCGCTATGCCCTGAACGCCGCCAACGCCCGCTGGGGCAGCCTGTACGACGCGCTGTATGGCACGGATGCCATCAGCGAAGAGGGCGGCGCGGAAAAGGGCAAGGGCTACAACCCCGTTCGCGGTGCCAAGGTGATTGCGTTTGCGCGCCAGGTCTTGGACGACACCGCGCCGTTGGCCACCGGCTCGCACAAAGACGCCACCGGCTACACCGTGCAAGGTGGCCAGTTGGTGGTGTCGCTTGCCGGCGGCAACACCACGGGCTTGAAGGATCCATCGCAGTTCAAGGGATACCAGGGCGATGCCACCGCGCCCTCGTCGGTGCTGCTGCAGCACAACGGCCTGCACCTGGATATCCAGATCGACCGCAGCACCCCCATCGGCCAGAGCGACGCGGCAGGCGTGAGCGACCTGGTGCTGGAAGCGGCGCTGTCCACCATTTTGGACCTGGAAGACTCCGTGGCCGCCGTGGACGCCGACGACAAGGTGCTGGGCTACAGCAACTGGCTGGGCATCATTCAGGCCACGCTGACCGAGCAGGTCGCCAAGGGCGGCAAGACCTTCACCCGTGGCCTGAACCCGGACCGCATCTACACCGGCCCTGCCGGAGCCGAGGTGCGCCTGCATGGCCGCTCGCTCATGTTCCTGCGCAATGTGGGCCACCTGATGACCAACCCGGCCATTCTGTGGACGGACGCGCAAGGCACGCAGCGCGAGATCCCCGAAGGCATCATGGACGCCGTGGTGACCACCACCATCGCCCTGCACGACCTCCAGGGAAATGGCAGGGCGCAAGGCGCAGCGGGCATTCGCAACTCGCGCAAGGGCAGCGTCTACATCGTCAAGCCCAAGATGCACGGCCCGGCCGAGGTGGCTTTTGCCGCAGAGCTGTTTGGCCGCGTCGAGAAGCTGCTGGGCCTGCCCGACAGCACCGTGAAGCTCGGCATCATGGACGAGGAGCGCCGTACCTCCGTCAACCTCAAGGCCTGCATTGCGGCCGCCGCAAGCCGCGTGGCCTTCATCAACACCGGCTTCCTCGATCGCACGGGCGACGAAATGCACACCGCCATGCACGCCGGTCCCATGGTACGCAAGGGCGACATGAAAACCAGCGCCTGGATCCAGTCGTACGAAAAGAACAACGTGCTGGTGGGCCTCTCGTGCGGCCTGCGCGGCAAGGCGCAGATCGGCAAAGGCATGTGGGCCATGCCCGACCTGATGGCCGAAATGCTCAAGCAGAAAATCGCCCATCCCAGGGCCGGTGCCAACACCGCCTGGGTGCCCAGCCCCACAGGCGCGACGCTGCATGCGCTGCACTACCACCAGGTGAAGGTGAGCGACATCCAGATCGAGCTGGAAAAGACCGACGTGAACGCCGAGCGCGACAACCTGCTGACCGGCCTGCTCACCGTGCCTGTGGCTGCCGCTCCAAGCTGGAGCGACGCTGAAAAGCAGCAGGAACTGGACAACAACGCGCAGGGCATCCTGGGCTACGTGGTGCGCTGGGTGGACCAGGGCGTGGGTTGCTCCAAGGTGCCCGACATCCACAACGTAGGCCTGATGGAAGACCGCGCCACGCTGCGCATCAGCAGCCAGCACATCGCCAACTGGCTGCACCACTGCGTGGTGACGCAAGCCCAGGTGCGCGAAACCTTCGAGCGCATGGCCGCGGTGGTGGACCAGCAAAACGCGGGCGACCCGCTGTACAAGCCGATGGCGGGCCACTTCGAGACCAGCATGGCCTACAAGGCCGCCTGCGACCTGGTCTTCAGGGGCCTGGAGCAGCCCAGCGGCTACACGGAGCCACTGCTGCATGCCTGGCGCCTGAAGCTCAAGGCGTCGGGCGGCTGAGCTCACCTGGCGGCGGCGCGGTCCCGGCCGGGCCGCAGACCTTGCACTGCTGGTGTGCGAGCGCCTGCGCAGTGCGGCAGATTGCTATTTAAGTGATAGCGCGTTTTGCATACCCGTCGCGCGTGATACGCTGTTTTTATTCAAAATCAGGCGTACCAGCCTTACGGGACACCCATACCGTCGCTGTTCAGGGGTGCGTGGACTGGAGCCCGCCCGCCAGCCCGTAAACTGGACTGCCACGATGATCGTGCTCCGGCTTCTTGCCCCCCATGCCCAACCCACACCCCTGCAACCCCGCGCTATGCCCGCTGTGCCACCAGCCCAACGGCTGCGCGATGGCTGCCGGTCTTGCGCCCCAGGCGTGCTGGTGCATGCGCGTCACCCTGAGCGATCAGGCCCTGGCGGCGCTGCCCGCCCGCGATGTTGGCGTGCGGTGCATCTGCAGGCATTGCGGTGTTGGTCCAGGCGCTGGCTCCGGCGTGGATCACCCGCCGATATGATGCCTGCCTTCACGCAGCGTCTGGCGGGCGCTGTACTTTGCCTTCATTGGGTTCATTCAAGGAGATTCCATGCCCACGTACCATGTCGAGATGATGGAAGGCCGCACGGTCGAGCAAAAACGCAAACTGGTGGAAGAAATCACACGGGTGTCGGTTGAGGTCCTCGGCGGCTCCCCCGAATCGGTGGACATCCTGATCACCGACATCAAACGCGAGAACTGGGCCACCGGCGGCAAGCTGTGGTCCGAGCGCAGCTGAGCCTGCGTGGGTCGTGTCGTTTGCGATGGCCCCCTTTGAGGGCTTGATGAGGGAGAGGTCGCGTGTGCCCCACGAGCCCACTGATGCCGCCGGAGGTGGGCGGCGGCCCGCCCATGGGCGCTTGCTGCTGCGCTCTCCAGCCCTCCTCACCCGCGCGCTGGCCGCGCTCAAGGGCTAAGATCCGCGCTAACGACCCATGGTCCGCGGGGTCCAACGAAGAGGGATAGCAACATGTGCCAGCTGCTCGGCATGAACTGCAACGTACCGACGGACATCACGTTCAGCTTCAGCGGTTTCGCCCAGCGCGGGGGGCGAACGGACCACCACAGCGATGGCTGGGGAATCTCCTTCTTCGAAGACAAGGGGGTGCGGCATTTTGTGGACCATCTGCCAGCAGTGGAGTCACCGGTGGCAGATCTCATCAAGCGGTATCCCATCAAAAGCCGTAACGTGATCGCCCACATCCGCAAGGCGACACAAGGCGAAGTGAAGCTGGAGAACTGCCACCCCTTTGTCCGGGAGCTGTGGGGCTGCTACTGGGTGTTCGCCCACAACGGCGACTTGGGCACAGGCAGACCAAAGCTGCACGGACAATTCCGGCCGGTGGGCAACACCGACAGCGAGCACGCGTTTTGCTGGCTGATGCAAGAGCTTGCCAAGTCCCATGCCAGCGTGCCGAGCATTGCAGAGCTCACCCTGACGCTGCGCGAGCTGACCGCGCAATTGCGGCCACACGGCACGTTCAACTACCTCTTGTCAAACGGGCAGGCGCTGTGGAGCCACGCCTCAACGAATCTGTACTACCTGGAAAGACGGCACCCGTTCGGGCAGGCACAACTGAGCGACGAAGACATGAAACTGGACTTTGCCAGCCAGACCGGCCCCAGCGACCAGGTTGCAGTCATTTTGACCAGCCCACTGACCACCAACGAAACCTGGACGGCGTTTAAGCCCGGGGAGCTCCTGGTGTTTTCCGAAGGAAGACGTCTTCAGAGCTGAGTGTGGGCAGTCGCGCCACCAGGTACGGGCACGCAGCCAGTGGTGCCCAGGAAACGCAAAGGCCAAGCGTGGGCCGTGTCGATTGCCCAAAGCAAACCGCCCTTCAGCTCGTATGAGCGGAAGGGCGGATTGGGCTGTAAGAGCCTGACGATGACCTACTTTCACACGGGGACCCGCACTATCATCGGCGCAAAGTCGTTTCACTGTCCTGTTCGGGATGGGAAGG
>JBKCTS010000387.1:0-6777 GCA_046318695.1 Acidovorax sp. | reverse complement strand
CCTTCCCATCCCGAACAGGACAGTGAAACGACTTTGCGCCGATGATAGTGCGGGTCCCCGTGTGAAAGTAGGTCATCGTCAGGCTCTTACAGCCCAATCCGCCCTTCCGCTCATACGAGCTGAAGGGCGGTTTGCTTTGGGGGAACTGTTGGACCGGTCCTGCAGTCAGGAGATTTTTTTCGAACGTGTGGTGATGCAGCTTCAGGATATTCTCTATTCCCAAGGATTTGGTACGCGTCGTGTATGTGCTGGGCTGATCCAGCAAGGCTGGGTATCCATTTCGAACGTGGATACTCCTTGCGAGGCTGTGGCGTGCACCGATGCCTGCGCCGACTTCGAGCCTGAGGGACTTGTTTTCAATGTGCAGGGTGTTACTTGGCCCTATCACGAGAAGGCCTACGTACTTTTGCACAAGCCCGCTGGTACCGAGTGTTCGCAAAAACCTTCCACCTATCCCAGCGTCTATACATTGCTGCCCCCACCTCTTAGGCAACGACCCACGAAAAGTGCGATTCAGGGCGTGCAGGCGGTGGGACGTCTGGACCAAGATACGACAGGCATGCTTTTGTTGAGCGACGATGGGCAGTTCATCCACCGCATGAGTTCGCCAAAAAAACACGTTCCAAAGGTGTACAGGGTGTATGCCAAACATGCTGTCGATCAGGGGCAAATCGAACGATTGTTGTCGGGGGTGGTTCTCGACGATGATCCTCGCCCGGTGAAGGCTGTTTCTTGCACACGGCTGGACAAGAATATCCTCGAGTTGACTTTGACCGACGGAAAGTACCATCAGGTCAAGCGAATGCTTGCGGCGGTTGGCAACAGGGTCGAATCTCTACACAGATCAATGATCGGTGGACTGGCCCTGCCTGACGACCTAGCTCCCGGGCAATGGCGTTGGCTTAGCCGATCAGAACTGGATTTACTGCTTGTCGGCTCTGGAAATTGAAATTTGGCGACCCAGGGAAGCTCTTCATAACCCTCGCGAGGATGTGCTGGTGCGGATTGGGATAGGCCACAAGGCGCTTTTTGCAGCCAATAGCCTGGCTATTGGCAAGAAAAGCAACACCGTGGACTGCCCGAGCCCGCGCCAGCGCAGACCGCAGGGAGTTATGCAGAGGTTCCCTAGAACGTTTTTGCCTTCCTGCCGCAGGCGTTCTGGCGTTGGCTGGCGCTCTCAGGCACTCATTAGCTTGAGATCAAAGAAATCCATGATTCTGGTCATGGTATCCAGGGCCACCGCTACACTCCCCACCCTTAAAGAAAGCGATTTTGTGAAGACGACCATGCTGAAAGGCCGTGCGTGCCTCGTGTTGGCAGGGCTGTGGGTGGCGATGACGTGCGCGCTGGCTGACACAGCGCCGCCTGTTTTCGTCTTGAATTCTCTGGACGCCAATGTCAGCGTGATCGACCCGGTCACGTGGAAGGAGACATCGCGGATACCCACCGGGAAAGAACCACACCATCTTTACCTGACGCCGGATGAGAAGTCGCTGATCGTGGCCAATGCGCTCGGAGATACGTTGACTTTCGTCGACCCGCAGACCGCCCAAATCCAGCGTACGGTGCGCGGCATTGTGGACCCATATCACTTGCGGTTTTCGCCGGACATGAAGTGGTTCATTACTGCGGCCAATCGGCTCAATCACGTCGATTTCTACCAATGGGATGGCAAGGACTTGTCACTTGTGAGGCGCGTGGCGACATCGCGCACCCCTAGTCACCTGTGGATTGATAGTCGCAGCACCACAGTGTATGTAACGATGCAGGATAGTAATGAGCTGGTGGCCATTGACATCGCGACTCAGACAATCCGGTCCCGAGTGAAGACCGGGCCCATGCCTGCGGATGTGTACGGCAGCCCGGACGACAAACGCGTTTTTGTAGGGCTGACGGGGGGCGATAGCGTCGAGGTATTCGACATCTCCGGCCGGGAGCCAGTCAGCATCAAGAAGATCAAGACCGGCAATGGTGCCCACGCATTTCGGGCTGCAGGGGATGGCAGACACCTGTATGTAAGCAACCGTGTTGCCAACACGATCAGCAAGCTTGACATGAACACTTTGCAGGTGGTGGAGTCCTATCCTGCGCCCGGAGGGCCTGATTGCATGGAGGTGTCTGCCGATGGGCGGTTCATTTACGTGACTTCCCGCTGGGCTCGTAAGCTTTCGGTGATAGATACTCAGCTCAGGCAGGTGGTCAGGCAGGTTCCTGTGGGCAAGTCTCCCCACGGTGTTTGGACCTTGCAGCACGCGCCGCGTTAACGCTGGGCACATGCGTTCATGATCCACGAGACCGCAACCCGTATGCTGCGTCTGTTTGCTATTGTATTAATAGCGTTTGGCGCTTATGCATCAAGCGCGATGCCGCGAAATGAATGCGAAAAACCGGTCTATCTCACGTTTGACACCGGACACATGGAGATTGCCCCGCTGGTGGCGGAAGTCTTGCAACGCCAGCAGGTGCGGGTCACATTCTTCGGGGCCAACGAACGCACGAAAGAGGGCGACGGCAGCCTTGGCGAGCACTGGGCGCCCTGGTGGCGGGCGCGCGCACAAGAGGGGCATGAGTTCGCTTCTCACACCTGGGATCATGTCTACTGGCGTGGCGACCTCGGTGGCAAAACCAGCCCCTCATTCACGGTGCGTCCGTCGGCTGGAGCGCGCGTGGGCGAAACCCATGTACTCAGCGCAGCGGGTTATTGTGAACAGATCGATCGAGCGGCTTTCCGGTTGAAAGAAATGACCGGTCGGCAGCCGCTACCTCTGTTTCGCGCGCCGGGTGGCAAGACATCCCCGCAACTGCTGGCCGCCGCGAGCGCCTGCGGCTACACGCATGTGGGCTGGTCGACCGCGGGGTTTCTGGGCGACGAACTGCCCAGCGAAAAGTTTGGCAACGCGGCGCTTTTGCGCTCCGCACTGCGGGACATACGCAGTGGCGACATTCTCTTGGCGCATTTGGGGATCTGGTCTCGCAAGGATCCGTGGGCGCCTGCGGTGCTGGAGCCGCTGATTCAGGGCCTCAAGGAGCGCGGGTTCTGCTTCCGAACGCTTCGCGAGCATCCCGATCTGGGCAAAACGCGGTAAAAAGTTGCTAAGGTTGGCAGGATCCGCGTTGGTCCAGCCGCCTTGAGCTTGACGGACTGGTAGCGCGCAGCCTGACCACGCGCAAGGAGGCTTGGAGTGATTGACTGGTGGATCAACGGATTCGATGCCGCACAGCAGTGGGTTTTCGAGCATGCCGTGCAGCCGGTGATGTTCTGGGCAGGCCTTGGCAATCTCCTGGAGTCGGGTTACGAGGCGGCAGGCTGGTTTTTGGTTGGATTGTTGCAACTGGTCATCATCGTTGCTCTGATTGGCCCGCTTCAGAGGCTGCGGCCTGTGGAGGCCGTGTCAGACAGGGCCACCATCCGCACGGACATCCTTTACACGCTGATCCATCGGCTTGGGATCTTTCGTGTGGTGCTTTTTTTTGCCATGGACCCACTGATCGATTCCGTATTTGGAATGCTCCGTGTCACCGGTGTGAGTACCTTTCAGTTGGATGGTATTTGGCCCGGAGTGACCGATCTACCCTGGGTTAGCCTGCTCCTGTACCTGGTGGTTTTTGATTTTGTGGATTACTGGATTCATCGTGGCCAGCACCACTTTGAATGGTGGTGGAAGCTGCATTCACTGCACCACGCCCAGCGCCAGATGACGATGTGGAGCGACAACCGCAACCATCTGCTCGATGACCTATTGCGCGACACCATCCTGGTGGTGGTTGCCCAGTTGATCGGTGTTGCGCCGGGGCAGTTCATAGCCATCGTGGCCATCACGCAACTGAGCGAAAGCTTTCAACATGCAAACCTGCGCCTTGGCTTTGGTCGATTGGGCGAGCGCCTGTGGGTGAGCCCCAGGTTCCACCGCCGCCACCATAGCATCGGCATCGGCCATGAAACGGTCAAGATCACGCCCGTCGTCTCGACGGACGGTGGCCATGGCACGCAGCCGCCCGGACGACGGGTGGTCTTGGGTGGGCACAATTTCGGCGTGTTGTTGCCCTGGTGGGACATGCTGATGGGCACCGCCAATTTCGAGCTACGGTATGACCCGACAGGGGTGCGCGACCAGGTGGAGCCAGGCCCTGATGGTTCGCTGCGGGACTACGGAACGGGATTTTGGTCCCAGCAGTGGAAAGGGCTGCTGAGGTTGGCGGGCCGGGCCTGAAAGTGGGCTCCCGTGTTCGCGCGGGATGATGGGGGCCGGATAGGCCTCATCGCTCGCGCGGCTGGCGTCACGTCGGGTGTGTCTCTCCTCATTCGTTGGGCGGACCAGGGGTGGCTTGGGGAAATGGTTCGGCGCGGTATGCTCTGCTGATGGGACTTTTGCTCGATTCCTTCTGGCGTGCCAGCGTGTACTGCCTGCGCCCCCGGGTCATTTTGATATCGGCCCTGCCATTGCTGTTGATCGCAGCGCTGGCTTGCGGCTTCAGTTATTTTTACTGGGATGCGTCGGTGGCGGGCATGCGCGGGCTGCTCGATTCTTCCAGCATCCTGACCGGACTTTGGGCATGGCTTCAGGGCTGGGGTGTGGCTGATGCTGCCAATGTGGTTGCGCCCCTGATGGTGGTGGGCGCAACAGCACCCTTGCTGGTGGTGGCCTCGCTTGTGCTGGTGGGCGTCTTGACGACCCCCGCGCTGGTGCGGCTCGTCGCAGACCGGCGCTTTCCGGGTCTGGAGCGGCGTCAGGGCGGCTCGTTTTTCGCCAGCATCACATGGTCCCTTGGCTCAACGGTTCTCGCACTGTTGGCGCTTGTGCTGTCCATTCCGCTGTGGTTTGTTCCACCGCTCGTTCTGGTTGTGCCACCACTGATCTGGGGCTGGCTCACCTACCGTGTGATGAGCTTCGATGCGCTGTCGGAGCATGCCAGCAGGGAAGAACGTCAGGAACTTTTCAAACGCCACCGAAGCAGCTTGCTGGGTATAGGCGTGGTCACTGGCTATCTGAGCGCTGCGCCCAGCATCGTCTGGGCCTCCGGGGTGATCTTTGCGGCGGCTTTTTTGGTGCTGATTCCGCTGGCTATCTGGATCTACACTTTGGTGTTTGTGTTCTCGTCGCTCTGGTTCACCCACTACTGCCTTGCCGCGCTTGAGCGCCTGCGCCGTGGCAAGGCGGCCGCAGCCCAGCGACCGACTGAACTCAACATCGTCGAGGCGGCCCCAGCCGCGACGCCGTCGGCAGCTTTGCCGGGCGGCGAGCGCAGTGCCCCCCAAGACCGATCCTCTGCACACCCATGATTCCCCGTTTTGGCCTCATCATCGTCGGTGACGAAATCCTGTCAGGCAAGCGTGCCGACAAGCATTTTTCGAAGGTGATCGAACTGCTGGCTGCCCGAGGGCTGGCGTTGTCGTACAGCGAGTACATCGGGGACGATCCTGATCGCATCACGGCCACTTTGAAGCGCGCGTTTCAATCGGGAGATGTGGTGTTTTCGTGTGGCGGCATTGGCGCGACACCCGACGATCACACCCGGCAATGCGCGGCTATCGCCCTGGCCCGGACGCTGAGCCTGCACCCCAGGGCGGCCGAACTCATCCTGGAGCGCATTCAGGACGTTTCGCGCGAGCAGGGCGAACCCTTCGAGCCGAATCGCCCGGACAACCTGCACCGGCTGAACATGGGGTGTTTTCCGGAGGGCTCGGAGATCATCCCCAATCCGTACAACAAGATTGCGGGTTTCACTTGTCGGGGCATTGGGCAAGGCGCAGTGCATTTCGTGCCGGGCTTTCCGGTAATGGCCTGGCCGATGATTGAATGGGTTTTGGATCAGCAATACGCCGAGTTCTTCAATCGGGCGCCGCAGGTGGAGCAGTCGGTCTTGGTGTTCGGGGCCATGGAGGCGGCATTGACTCCGCTCATGGAACGCATTGAACAGTTGCACCCCGGGGTTCGGGTCTTCAGCCTGCCGAGCGTGGATCATCCACAATACGGCCGTCACATCGAACTCGGAGTCAAAGGTGCGGCCACGGCGGTTCCCGAGGCATGGGCGGACCTGAAGTCTGCATTGCATGATTTTGGTGCAGATCTTGGCCCTGAGTTGGTGCGAAAACTCTAGTGTCTTATGCTGGAGCGCTGTTTGAACCGAAATGGTGCTTTTTGCGCCGTCGCCTGTGCCGCCGCAACGGGGTTGCTCCTTTGTAGTGCGCGGGCGAAGTGACTGGCACGCAACCTGCTTCATTTGAACCTATTTTTTAACAAGAGCTTTACCCAGGAGAACCTGATGGCCAAGACCGTTGCAGACGTGATGAAGATGGTGAAAGAAAACGAAGTCAAGTTTGTTGACTTCCGCTTCACCGATACCCGTGGCAAAGAGCAGCACGTGACCGTGCCCGTGTCGCACTTCGATGAAGACAAGTTCACTTCCGGCCACGCCTTCGACGGCTCCTCCATCGCTGGTTGGAAAGGCATCGAGGCTTCGGACATGCAGCTCATGCCCGACCCGAACACCGCCAACATCGACCCCTTCTTCGAAGAAACCACCCTGTTCCTGCAGTGCGACGTGGTCGAGCCGAGCGACGGCAAGGCCTATGACCGCGATCCGCGCTCTATCGCCAAGCGCGCCGAAGCCTACCTGAAGGCCTCCGGCATCGGCGACACCGCCTACTTCGGCCCCGAGCCGGAATTCTTCATCTTTGACGGTGTGCGCTGGAGCAACGAGCCCGGCAACGTGATGTTCGCCATCGAGGAGTACGAAGCCCCCTGGAACAGCGGCAAGCAGCTCGAAGGCGGCAAC